>DATAZJ010000282.1:0-1849 GCA_036272115.1 Rhodopila sp.
ACGCCGGACTACATGAACGTGACCTATGCGGGGTTTGCCGGACGAAGCGACGAATGGGGCGCCAATGGCAATGAGGAGGGCGCCGATAACCTGGTGGTCTTCCAGAAGCAGTTGGCGCGCGAAGACCTCAGCCTGACCCACACCCTGATCCATGCCATGTCGGACAAATCCAAGGGCAACGTGCCGGCGGGTTTCGACGAGACCCAGTTGCACACGGTGGAAAAGACCGAGCGGGGGATTTTGGTGCGGGGGGCGCGGGTGCTGGCGACGCTGGCGCCGTTCTCGGACGAACTGGCGGTGTATCCCAGCCAGCCGATGCCCGATGCCAGCCGGCGGCATGCGCTGTCGTTCTGTATCCGCATGGACACACCGGGGCTGAAATTCATCTGCCGCGACAGCGTGTCGCTGCCGGACAACCGGTTCGACCACCCGTTGTCCGGCCGGTTCGACGAACAGGACGCGTTCGTCATTTTCGACAACGTGGAAGTGCCGCGCAACCGCATTTTCTGTGATGGCAACCTGCCGGTCTACAACAGCGTCATGTCGGCGAGCTGGCGGGCCAATGCCATGCATCAGACGATGATACGAGCATGGACCAAGCTGGAATTCGCCTGGGGTATCGCGTGCCGCATGGCGGAGGCGATCGGCGCCTCGGACCCCGTCACGCTGCAGATGCTGGGTGAGATCTGGTCCTATGCCGAATTGACCCGGTCGGCGGTGCGGGCGGGGGAAGAAGGTGCGCACGAATACGGCAACGGTGCCTGGTTCCTGGACGGCAGGCCGATGGACGCGTTGCGGATTTCGCTGCCGTACTGGTTCCCTCGGGTGAACGAGATCATCCGGCTGATCGGGTCGCACAATGTGCTGGCGACTCCGGCGGCGGGGGCGTTCGCCGATCCGGCGCTGCGGCCGCTGATCGACAAATACCTACGCGGCGCCGGTGACACCACGTCGCTGGAACGCGCTCGGATTTTCCGCCTGGGATGGGATTTTGCCGGCAGTGCGTTGGCAAGCCGCAACGAGCAGTATGAGCGGTTCTATCTGACCTCCGGTGCCCGCAACCGGCAGAACGTGCAGATGCGGGCGGACCGAACCGAGGCGGATCGGCTGGTCAACCGGTTCCTGACGGAGGATGTGTGAACCGCTTTTCGTTCCTGACCCAGGATGCCGACCGGAGCCGCCTGCCGGTGGCTTTGCTGAGCGGATTCCTGGGCAGCGGCAAGACCACGCTGGTCAACGCGTTACTGCGCGATCCGCGGATGGCGGGGACGGCGGTGGCGGTCAACGAATTCGGCGAAATCCCGCTGGACCGCGACCTGATTGATCACGGTGCCGACAAGACCGTGGTGATGGCGAACGGCTGCCTGTGCTGCAATCTGGCGGGTGACATGGAAGACGCGGTGATGCGTCTGTTCAGCCGGCGGGAAGGTGGCGAGGTTCCGCGATTCGAACGGCTTGTCATTGAGCCGTCCGGGCTGTCCGAACCGGCCCCAATTGCCCAGGCGATTCTGCGTAACCCCGTGATGTCCCGGGCCATGCGCCTGGAAGCGATCGTCACGACGGTCGATTGCATGTTCGCTGAAACGCAGGCGGCGCGGCATCCGGAATTCGCCAAGCAGGTCGCGCTGGCGGATCGATTGGTGCTGACGAAAACCGACCTCGCGACGGCGGAGACCATCGACCGACTGCGGGCCTGCCTTCGTGATCAGAACCCTGCCGCGCCGATCCTGACCGCTTCGCATGGCGTAATCGCTGCGGCGTCGCTGTTCCCGCCATCGTTCTTCGATCCATCGCTGCCCGTAGAGGCGCCGCGCCGATCCGGCCTGTTCGCCGAGCGTGTCGATCCAGA
>DATAZJ010000283.1:0-6852 GCA_036272115.1 Rhodopila sp.
CGGTAGTTTTGACGTTACCTCGCAATAGGGGGGTGATTGGGTCGATTTCATGCACAATTCGCTGGCCACGCGATTTTGTACTATGGCGTTCACTGTATCGCGTGAACGTGACGGTGAAGTGGCGTGCGGCGTGCCGTGCACGGATGTATTGGCGGGTGGTCAGGTGCATGGCGGCCGATGGCTCCGAGGCCCTCAACGCGCGTTCCTGATGGAACCGAGCCCGCTTGAAAAGAGTTCCATCGCATGCTGGTGTCCGCCGGTCCGGGCGTGCATCGGACGCTTCCTCATTCAAATCGTATGGAGGGGCAGTTTCGTAATGTTTCGGAAGCCGTTCGGACGGACGATCGCGTTGGCCGGGCTCGCCATGGCCTTGATTGCCGTCTTCAGCCTGTCCAAGGCGAGCGGAGGGGCGAACGCGCCGGCGCTGCCTGGCCGGCCAAGCGAAACCTGCGCGAAATCCACTGCGTCGTTCACGCAACTCGCGATGATCGACAACGAAACCGATGGCAGCTTCCAGTGCCTGGGTGTGGCGGTGGACAATGGCGCGATCAAGGCGATCCGGGTGGAGACGCATCGTTTCGCCTCACCGGCGCGGCACAAGGACACGGAGCGCGTGACGGTGCAGGACTATCCCAATGCCGTCATCGAAAGCACGCACGGGGCGGTGCTGGACGGTGTACCCGGGCATGACGCCATTATCCTGCGCGGCCATTTCTCCCGGACTTCGGGGCGGCTGGAGCTGGTGACCACGTTCCTCTACAACGGGTTCACCAGCGAGTATCGCAGTTGCCAGATCACGCTGGACCATTCGCCGGATGGCGGGTGGCACCTGGTCAACGGGCGGGATCAGACCGTGTCGCACATTATGGTCAAGACGCGGGAAATTCCTTTGATCGGCACGTTCGGGATCGCCAATTTGGAAGGTGCGTGCACGTAATTCCTTCCTGTGAGGCTGTATGAGTTGGCAGAATGCCATGTTGAGCCGGGCGCTGCGGCGCTGGGTGAAGCGGAATTCACTGCGCGAACAGGATGTGGCCGCGTCGCGGGCGATGACCGACCGGGTGCCGTTCGGGGCGAAGCTGGTGAAGGGGTGGCGGATCCGGCGCGAGGCCGGGGCGGCGCTGCTGGGGGAGTGGACCGAGCCTGAGGCGGTGGACCACCCGGCGCGGGGACGTTGCATCCTGTATCTGCATGGCGGCGCCTATATTGCGATGGCGGCGTGGAGTTACCGGACGATCACGTCCCGGCTGGCGACGTGGAGCGATACGCGTGTGTTTGCGCTGGATTACCGGCTGGCACCGGAACATCCGTGTCCGGCGGCGCTGGATGATGCGGTCGCGGCGTATCGCGCGCTGGTGCGTGGGGGGATGCCGGCGGGTCGTATCGTGGTGGTGGGTGATTCGGCCGGGGGCGGGCTGGCGCTGGCGCTGCTGGTCGCCTTGCGGGACGCCGGCGATGCGTTGCCGGCCGGGGCGGTGCTGATGTCGCCCTGGACGGATTTGGCGGCCACGGGGCAGAGCCTGGTCGACAACAACGAGTCCGACTCGATGTTCTACGGGTCGTGGGTGGCCGCGGTGGCGACGCATTACCTGGGGGACACGCCGGCGACCAATCCGCTGGCGTCGCCGGTTTATGCCGATCTGACGGGATTGCCGCCGCTGCTGATCCAGGTGAGCGGCAGCGAGGTGCTGCTGGATGATTCTCGGCGGGTGGCGGCGAACGCCAGGCGCGCGGGGGTGACGGTGACGGAGCGGATCTGGCCGGGGTTGCCGCATGTCTGGCAGTTTTTCGCGGTGATCCTGCCGGAAGGCCGAGCGGCGCTGCGGGAGGCGGCGGATTTCGTTCGTGCGCGGTGTGCGGCGCCGATGGAGGCTGTTGCGTCGCCGGCAGTGGTTCGGGGCGATCGTGCAGATGCTCGATTGCCGGAATTGCCGTTGTCGGAGTGATGCGGGGATACGCTCGGCGTGTTCACGCCGAACGGAGGAGACGGGGTTATTCTTCCTTGTACCCGGCTTCCGGGATGCCCTGCTCGTTGCCGTAATATTTGTACGGCAGGAACTTGCCGGACATGGCGAGCCTGACGCGGTCGCCCTTCGGGTTCGCCTCACGCGTGATTTCCATGTCGAAATCGATCGCCGACATGATGCCGTCGCCGAATTCTTCCTCGATCAGCGCCTTCCAGGCCGGTCCGTTCACCATCAGCAGTTCGTAGAACCGGTAGAGCAGCGGATCGGTCGGCGGCATTGCGGTGCCGCGATAGGGCACCTCGTTCAACATGCGCTCCTCGGTGGCGGTCAGTCCGAACAGGGCGGCGGCCTTCCTTGCCAGCGGCTTGACGAGTTTCATCTGGCCGAGAAGTGCGCCGACGACCAGTACCTCCGACATGCCGCCGATCTGTTCGAAGATATACTTCCAGGTCCATTGCTTCTCGCGCTTGATATCGAGAATTTTCTCGGTCAGTTCGGTTCGGGTCATGTGTCCTGTCCGCTGGAAGGGTTCTCGCTTTTTGTTCGATAGCATGATTCAGGCGCTGTGGGCATTGCCCTCGCGTTTCGCCAGCCGGATTGCGGTGTTATGCCGCTTGCGCTGCGGCAAAACCGACGTATAGGGCTGATATGACACAACACATCGAGACCGACGTGGCGATCGTCGGTGCGGGCCCGGTCGGGCTGTTCGCCGTTTTCGAGCTGGGCATGCTGAAGCTGTCCAGCGTGCTGATCGATGCGCTGGCCGAGGTCGGCGGGCAGTGCACCGCGCTGTATCCGGAGAAGCCGATCTACGACATTCCGGCGCACCCGGCGATCGAGGCGGGCGCGCTGGTCACCCGGTTGGAGGAGCAGATCGCGCCGTTCCCGGTGCCTCGGCTGCTGGGGCGGCAGGTGAGCGGGCTGAGCGGCGCTCGCGGGGCTTTTGTGTTGACCACCGACCAGGGGGATACGATCCGGGCCAAGGCGGTGATCGTGGCGGCGGGGGCAGGGGCGTTCGGGCCGAACCGGCCGCCGCTGGAGGGGCTGGCGGCGTATGAGGCGAGCGGGGCGGTGCAGTATTACGTCCGCCGGCGGGAGGATTTTCGCGGCAAGCGGGTGGTGATCGCGGGCGGCGGGGATTCGGCGGTGGATTGGGCGCTGGCGCTGATGGATATCGCGCAGGTTGCCGTGGTGCATCGGCGGGCGAAATTCCGGGCGTCTCCGGAGAGTGCGGCACGGTTGGATGAGGCGGCTCGGGGCGGGAAGATCGAGATGGTGATTCCCTATCAGTTGCATGGGCTGGTGGGCGAGGGTGGGGCGCTGTCGGCGGTGGAGGTGGCGACCCTGGATGGGGCGGTGAAGCCGATCGCGGCGGACGTGCTGCTGCCGTTCTTCGGGCTGTCGATGGATCTGGGGCCGATCGCCGCCTGGGGGCTGCAAAGCGAGCAGCATCACGTGACGGTCGAACCGGCCACCGGGCAGACCAGCCTGCCGGGCGTGTTCGCGATCGGCGACGTGGCGACCTATCCGGGCAAGCTGAAACTGATCCTGCAAGGGTTCAGCGAGGCGGCGGTGGCGGCGCACGCGATCTTCCCCATCGTGCATCCGGACCAGGCGCTGCATTTCGAGTATTCGACCAGCAAGGGCGTGCCCGGGTGACGCGTCCGGCGTCTCTGCCTGGTCGTGACACGTCGAGCGTCTCTGCCTGGTTGTGACGCTTCCGGCGTCCCTGCCTGGTCGTGGCGGGTCCGGCGTCCCTGCCTGGCTGTGACGCGTCCGGCGGCCCTGCCTGGTCATGGCGGGTCCCGCAACGATACGGTTCGCGAAGATGACGCTTGCGCAATCCGGCGAACCGGTGGACGCTGCGAACTATAAAAAAGCGGGGAGGCAATCATGACTGGATTTATTCAGCGTCGCCATGTTCTGGCCGGCGGTATGGCCGCGGCGGCGTTGCCGGGCGTGGCTCGGGCGGCGACGAAACCGATCAAGATCGGCGTGCTGACCGACATGGTCGGGGTCTATGCCGCCAATACCGGGCCGGGGTCGGTCACCGGCGCGAAGCTGGCGATCGAGGATTTCGCCAAGATGCATCCGGCGGTGAAGGTCGAGCTGATTTCCGCTGACTTGCAGTTGAAGCCCGACGTCGCGGTCGGCATTGCCGGCGACTGGCTGGACAACCAGGGTGTCGACCTGATCACCGATGTGCCGCTGTCCTCGGCGGCGTTTGCGATCGGTGACATGGTGAAGGCGAAGGACAAGGCGGCGATCTTCACCGGCGGCGCCTCGGCCGACATCACCGGCAAGCATTGCGGGCCGAACCATCTGCACTGGGTGTACGATACGTGGTCGATGCCGCACGCGGTTGTGGATGCGACGGTGAAAGAGGGCGGCGACACCTGGTATTTCATTACCGCCGACTACGCGTTCGGCCACTCGCTGGAGAGCGATGCGGCCAGCTTCGTTTTAGGGGCGAAGGGGAAGGTTTTGGGGCAGGCCCTGGCGCCGTTTCCGGGGACGACGGACTTCTCGGCGTTTCTGGTGCAGGCGAAGGCGAGCGGCGCCAAGGTCATCGGGTTCGCCAATGGCGGCGGCGATACGGTGAACTGCATCAAGCAGGCGGCCGAGTTCGGCATCCAGAAGGGTGGGCAGAAGATCGCCGGGCTGCTGTTCCTGCTCCACGATGTGCATGGTGTCGGGCTGGCGTCGGCGCAGGGGGTGCTGCTGACGGAACCGTTCTACTGGAACCTGAACGAGGGGACGCGGGCTTTCGCCAAGCGGTTCACGGCGATGATGCCGGGGAATGTTCCGGGTTCGGTGCATGCGGGGCAGTATTCGGCGGTGATGCATTACCTGAAGGCGTGCGTCGCGATCGGCGTGGACAAGGCCAAGGCGAGCGGGCGCGCGGTGTTGGCGCAGATGAAGGCGACGCCGACGAACGATCCGCTGTTCGGCAAGGGGGCGGTGCGCAAGGACGGACGGGTGATCCACGACATGTATCTGTTCGAGGTGAAGTCGCCTGAGCAGTCGAAGGAGCCCTGGGATTATTATATTCACAAGCGGACTGTTCCGGCGGCGGAGGCGTTCCGGCCGATCGATCAGGGTGGGTGTGATTTCTCGAAGTGGTCGTAATTCGCTTATGATAGGGGTGGCTAGGCGGAAGGACCAGTGTTTGTCTTTGGCTTGGGCTTTTCACGCAGAGCACGCGGAGCGGAGCGCAGAGATCGCCGAGAAAAGGATCTATGATCACCTTATGCCAATCCGCGTTGGTTCTGACGTACTGCTCCGGGCCATGACGAGGATAAAGGGTCGCTGTCAGCGCGGGTTGTTATTATAAATTTGGAACCGCGGTACGATTTTGTCGAACCTCTCCGCGGGGGACGCGGATTCTGGCCGCGCTCCGACGACGGAATGCGTCGCTGAATGGCCGGCCTCGGGCGACTGAGCGTGGATGCTGGGCATTCGCCCGCCATGACGATGGGAAGGGGTAACGACCTGATGCGGTTATTACTGGGCGGCCCCTTGCCCGGCGGGATTCCGTACGCGGGCCAGGTTCATTGGTTTCAGGCTCAGTACGACCTCGCCATGCTGGTTCAATAGTTCCAGCAGGATGTGCAGCAGGCCGCGATCGGGCTTGCTGCGGGAGATGCGCGCATCCTGGATCGTTGCGTGCAGGGTGAGCGTGTCGCCGGGGCGGACGGGACGGAGCCAGCGCACCTCATCGACGCCGGGCGCGGCGAGGCCGTTGTAGGGCAGGAAATTCTCGACGACGAGGCGCATGGTCTTGGCGATGGTGTGCCAGCCGCTGGCGATGACCTCACCGAACGGTCCCTTGGCGGCGAGGTCGCGGTCGATGTGCATCATCTGCGGATCATACAGGGTGGCGAATTGGATGATCTCGTCCTCGGTGATGGTGAAGGAGCCGCATATGTAGGTGGCGCCGATGGTGTAGTCCTCGAAATAGCGGTCGGCGGGCGGGGTGGCGAAGGTCAGGAACATGGATGGTGTCATTCTGTTGCCGGTTCGTGAGGTAACATGCGATATACTGCATGACAATGAACAGCTCCAACGGGGGCAAGCGGGGGGTAAGGCGATGGATCGTGTTTCACGGCGGGCTGTCCTGGCTGGGGCGGCGGTTACGGCGGGGTTGGGGCGGCCGGCCATCGCGCAGGGGGCGCCGCTGAAGATCGGCATGATGCTGCCGTTTTCCGGCACCTATGCGGCGCTGGGTGAGGCGATCTACGCCGGTTTCGAACTGCTGGTGGCCGAGAATGGCGGTAAGCTGGGCGGGCGTTCGGTCGCCTTGGTGCGGCTGGACGACGAATCCGATCCGGCCAAGGCGCAGGCCAACGTCAACCGGCTGGTGGAGCGGGACAATGTCGATGTCCTGGTGGGCACCGTACACTCCGGCGTGGTGATGGCGCTGGTGCAGGCGGCGCGGGAGAACAAGATCCCGCTGTTCATTCCCAATGCGGGGAATGTCGCCGCGACGCGCGATCTGTGTTCGCCCTCGGTGTTCCGGTCGTCGTTCAGCAACTGGCAGCCGGCGTACGGGATGGGCCGGGCGCTGGCGGCCAAAGGGGTGAAGAAGGCGGCTTGGGTGACGTGGGATTATGCGGCCGGCAAGGAGTCGGGCGAGGGGTTCCGCGACGGATTGCGGGCCGGCGGGGCGGAATTGACCCATGTGCTGACCGTGCCGTTCCCGGAGACCAATTTCCAGCCGGTGCTGGCGCAGATCGGCGGCCTGGGGGTTGAGGTCGTCGGGTCGTTCTTTGCCGGCGGCGGAGCGATCCAGTTCGTCAAGGATTACGCGGCGTCGGGTTTGCGGGACAAGGTTCCGCTGTGTGGTTCGGGTTTTTTGACCGAGGGTGTGCTGAAGCCGCAGGGT
>DATAZJ010000284.1:0-10695 GCA_036272115.1 Rhodopila sp.
CGATGCCGCGGCGGGCGCATGGGCGCGCAGGCCAGCAGGACGCCGATGATGAACAGGAACTGCCAGGCGTACGGATCGAAGAACCAGCCCTCGCCGGTCCAGGCATCCAGGTTCAGGCCGGTGAAGCGCACCACCATGTAGATCGCGAACGACAGGCCGAACAGCGCCCTGGGCCATCGCAACAGCCAGACCGTCATGGCGAAGAACACCAGCAGCACCACGTAGAGCGGCAGGATGTTCAGCAGGCTGGGCTGGAAGCGCAGCAGGACGGCTTGCAGGATGCTGCGATAGGGATCGTCGCCCAGCACGTCCAGCCGGCTCTCCGACAGGTAGTTCAGCCGGTTGAGCGCGGTGGCCGAATAGGTGACCTGGGCGGTGAACAGCACGAACAGGAAGATGTGCGCGACATAGAGGGTCCAGGCGCGCCGCATGATGTCGGCGGCGGTGGAGACGTAGCCGTGCGGGCGCAGCCCCGAACCGTAGGCCAGACCGGCGCCGTAGCCGGCGAGCAGGACGAAGACCTCGGTCGCGTCGCACACGGCGAATTTCTGCAGGCTGTAGTCGCCCAGGACATTGCCGGGGATGTGGTCCGTGTAGATCCACCACAGCGCCAGGCCGCGGAAGAAATCGACGCGCAAATCCCGCACCACGGAACGTCTGATCAGGTCCATGGCGCGCATGTGGGGCCGGCGCCCCGATTCGGGGTTATGGCGATACGAAACGTCACATCATTTTTTCCGGGTGCAGGCTTCCGGGTGCAGGCTTATAGCCCCTGCCCGGCTTTGTGGAATGCCTCGGCGGTGGCGAGGTAGGTGTCGATGTCCCGGTCCTCCGGCGCGGCCATGACGTGCTGGATGCCGGCGTCGCTGTAGGCGCGCATGGCGTCACGCATGGCGCCGACGTTGCTGGCGTTGCAGTTGACCCGGATGGAGATGGTGAAGTCGTCGTCGGGGCGTTCGGCGCGCAGGCGCTTCACCATGCCGGCGGCCTGGTCGGGGCCGACCCGGCTGCCGTGCCAGCCGTCCAGCCGCAGCGCGCGGTTGATCGCGGCGTCGGAGGAGCCGCCGATCCAGATGGGGATCGCTGCGATCGGCTGGGGCTGGGCGCGCATGGTGTCGATTTTCGCCGCGATCCATTTGCTGTCGAAGCTGACCGGGTCCTGGGTCCAGACGGCGCGCATCATGGCGATGCCTTCGTCCATGCGGCGGCCGCGTTCCTTGAAGGGGACGCCGAGGGCGTCGAACTCGGCTTCCAGCCAGCCGACGCCGGCGCCGAGGATGAGGCGGCGGTTGGACAGGTTCTGCAGGGTGGCGAGTTCCTTGGCCAGGGGCAACGGGTGGCGCAGGGGGAGCACGAGGACGGAGGTGCCGAGGCGGACCTTGGTGGTCGCGGCGGCGGCCCAGGTGAGGGTGAGGACGGGGTCCCAGAAGTTGGGGGATGGCGGGTAGCCGCCGTCTTTCGGCACGATGATGTGCTCGCTGACCCAGACGTCGTCGAAACCGAGTTGTTCGGCGTGGACGGCGGTGCGGCGGATGCTGTCGGGGCCGGCCTTGCGGCCGATATGGGGCAGGTGGATGCCGAGTTTCATGGGTGGTTCCTCCGGGCGGTATCAGTCCAGAATTGGCGGTGGCTGTCTATGGCGGGATGAAAAGCGGCGTGCGCCCTGTCGGACCGCAACTCCGTGATTTCATGTTGCCGGGTTTCTCAACCGGCGCTTGTGTTGTCGAGTACGGTATGGAAACATGTTCCGCAAATATGACGGGGGGACGGGCAACATCATGAGGGCCTGGATACGGTCAGTCATAATAATAGCCGGTTTAGGCGGATTGGGGGCCTGCTCGGCTGCCGACTATGCGGACGGCGTCAACGGATTTTCCCAGGCCGTCAACGCCGCGGCCGCGCTGGGCGCGCCGTTGGCGACCGCCGCGCAACAGGCGCATCAGCGGCAAATGCTGCAGATGCTGCCGAACATCCAGCCCACGACGGTCAGCCTCAGCCCGTCCTGTATCGGCGTGGACCCCACCGGCTATCATGCTGGTGACTGTTCCGTAACCATCGGCGGCACGCGATTGGACGATGCCGGCGTGCTGCCGAATATGGCCAGTTTGACGAAGTATGCCGCGGCTCTGTCGGCCGTGGTGGCGGCCACGACGTGCAATTCGGTCGAAACCGCCGCCAACGGGCTGGCGACGGCGGCGAGTGGTCTGGCTTCCGCCGCCAAGGGCAAGGCGGCCGCGGCGGCTGCCGGGCCGATCAGCACGATCGCCGGCGCGGTGGCCTGTTCGTCCATCGAGGCCGAACAGATTCGCATTCTCCGCGACGGGACCGCGGCAGCCAATCCGCTGGTAAAGGCACTGATCCCGCCGATCGCGGATGCCTACCAGCACTATTACGCCGATGCCATCAACGACGTCTTCAACCAGACCACCGCGGCGCTGGTGGCCTACCAGATGGCGGCCAGGCGCTATGAAACATCAAAATCCGCGGCGAATTTGCGGGAGGAGACAACGAGCCTGACCCAGGCGCGGGTTTCGCCGCCGCGATCGACAAGGCCAAGGCCGCGCCACAGCCCGGCCCGGTCGTGATGAAGATCGCGACATTGCATCAGGCGCTGACGGATGATCTGCACTCGCCGACAATCAATCTCAAGCGTGTGCTGGGTGACACGCAGGCATTGGTAACCGAGGCGACGACCGTGGCCTCGGCGGCGGAGGCCCTGGATGCCGCCATCAACCCGCCGGTCCCGCCGGCGAAGCCCAAATAGGGGAGTGCGAACCGTGCCGACCGCTTATGATGCATCCATTACCTGCGCCCAGGCCGCGTTGGACAAGCTGCACGCGCTGCAATTGCAGGCGATGTCGAATGGCGATCTCGCGACCATGAACGCGCTGCAGGGCGACAGCAACGCCATGACCCTGAAGCTGACGCAGTTGCGCGCGCTTGCGGTCGCCGACGACGATGCGCAGATCGCGGCCCTGAACGCCAAACTTGACGCTGTCACCAAGAGTATCACCGATGAGATGAGCAGCCTGGAGAGCCTGGCGACGGTGTTGAACAATATTCTCGCCGTGTCGAAGTTGCTTGACAGCATTATCGCGGCGATCCCGAAAGTCTAATCGGTCACCGCCTTCGATGCCAGATAGACGCCGTTGCTGACACCCACCAACGCCAGTTCGCCAACGGGGATGTCCGGTATCGTTCCGGTATTGAACAGTGTCAGCCCGGTAAAGACAGCAGCGATCGAAGTAAATATCAGCATCTGGAGGCGCGCGAGGTCGACCTCGGAACCGTCGCTGCTTCTGACCAGGTCGCGCCACTGCGGGATGCGCGGGGGCGTTGTGGCGGACACAAGCGTTGACGGCGTGCCTGCCACGCCGCCGGTGACGCCGAATATCTGGAACGTAAAGTTCGTTCCGGGTTTCAGGCCTGCGACCAATGTCGGCGTGTTTGCCGACGCGCTGTAGGTCGCCCACGCCAACGAACCGGTGGGCCGATATTGCACGGTATAGGAACCGGGCCCCGGTGCCGGGGCGGTCCAGGTGAGTTCGATCCTCCCATCCGGCTGTGCGGCTGCCTGCAGGCCGGTGACCTGCGCCGGGCCGCCGGCGGGCACGGGCGCGGCGGCAAGCGTCAGGATTCCGGTCAGCGGTACCGACGCCGGCCCGGCGCCACCGGCGTTCATTGCGAAGACCTGGAAGTCGTAAGCCCAGCCGGGATTGAGATTGATCACGGCATAGGGCGGTGCGCCGATGTTGTTGCGCACCGTTTCCCAGGGTCCGCCGGCGGTCGGTCGCTTCTGCACTGTGTAGCTGAACGGTTGCGCCGCGCCGGCCGGCGCATCCCAGCTCAGCACGACAGTGCTGCTTGTCGGTGCGCCCACCACGGCAAGGTTGGTGACCGCCCCTGGCGCGCTGACACGCTGTGGGGAACCGTCCTCGCCGGCCTTCAACTTCGCACCGACCAGCGAGAAACCGCTGATTCCCAACAGGCCCAGTGTCGTCGTCGGAACATCGATCAGGTTGCCGGTCAGCACCATTGTGTAGGCAATGCCGGTACCGATCACCACGGTCCAGATCAGGATCTGGAATTGCGAAAGACTGGCGACACCATCCCCCGCGGTGATGATCCGCAGCAGAAACCACCCGGACACGCCGCGCCGCCACCACAATATTGTCGGAACGGCGAAGAGCAGCAGTGCGCAACCGAACACGGTCGTCAAAGCGACCGAAATGCTGGAAATCCCGACATCCTGTACCAGTACAAAGCCGGGATCCGTTTCAGGCTTGTCCGAGGGCCTGCCATGCACGAACATCGACGCGACCGGCAACAAACTGTCGGGCTTCCGATGCTGACTGCCTTCGTACCACGCGTCGCGGGTGCCGAACACGGGCACCCGAGCGGCGTAAGTATAGATTTTGGCTGTTTCGGGGGTGGTCTCGGCGGGGCCCTGCACCAGACGCACGTCCTGGCTTTGCCAGCAGCCACCCGGGTTCGCGGAATCCCAGGCAAAATAGACTCGGACGGCTGCCGGCGCTTTCTCCATCCCCGATAGTTGGAACTGGACTTCTCCGCCGACAGGCTGCCATCGCGTCGGGGGCAGAACTGTCACGGCCCCGAGCGGCTGGCCATCTTTTTCCGGCGGCGGATAAGGCTGGGGGCAATTCGCGGCATATTGCGTCTGTGCAGCGGCGGCAGGCACCACCCCGGGGCTCGGCCGGAAGATACCGATCCAAACAAGTGCCACCATGATCAGGAGGAAGGCCGCCGCGATAAACACGTTCCGACGTATCATTGCACAAAGTCCAGTTCTGGCCGCTTCCCGCAATCACGGCTAAACAGTCGGCACGCGACGTCATTTAGCCGCAGCCTGAAACAATATTATTTATGCTGGACCAATACTATTGCAGGTGCAATGCAGGCGTCAAGCCTATTTGCCGGGCATTCGTTGGTGACCGGCTGATATTCAGTGCCCCCGCGGCGGAACGTTGCGTGAACGTCGCGCGAGCGACCTATGCGCGTGGTCAATTGCCGAACGGATTGGCTACTTCCCCATCGTCGGCATGCATCTGCGTCCGGCGGTTTATCATTTCGTCAAGAACCGCCTCTGAACCGTTCAGGGAGAGGTCGGCCAGGCGGGTGCCCTGGCAGGAGAAGTGGATGCCAAGCTTCATCGGTGTACTATGGCGGGGTTCAGGGGGTTGGAGTTCGTCCGGGTTGTGAGGGTCGAAGAAAATTATTGAATTTGGTCGGGTCGCCGGCCAGATAAGGGGTGCCCGGCGATGGTTGTTTCGGCGTCTGCTTGCGGGAACCGGTGGTATCATTCGTGCCGTGAACACTTTCAGGCTGACAGAGCGCGGTTTCCAGACGCGACTCTTCTCGCGAAACAGGGGGCGTATCGACGTGTTGCAAATGTCGGTATGAGGTGTTCAATGAATAGGATGTTCGCGCTGTTTTTGGTTATGTCGGCACTTGTAATTGCTGTCACCGCGTGTGCCCCCATTCCGTGCCAGAGCGGATACGCTGATCCGAATTGGTGCCGGGACCAGTTTTCCGCCGGCGGCGGCTAGTATCGCGTCAGAGAAACGCGATACGTCGCAGGTTTGTCTGAGCGACCGATTCACGCAGGAAATCGCGGTCTCCTCGTGACTCGCGCTTTGCCGCGATCGGGCGCCAATATCGCGCATCAGAGAAACGCGATACGTCGCAGGTTTGTCTGAGCGACCGATTCACGCGGGAAATCGCGGTCGGGCGCTAGTCGCTGTCGGCAGAGTGGACGCCGCGCTGGCCGGGGCGTGCGCGGCGCCCATCCGCATCCCGAACGACCGATTCCGGGCTCTTGTCCCCCCTTCCCTGCTCCACTACGCTCAGGCGCCAAGCCCCGCGGACGACCGCGGTCGAAACACAACAACAAGAGCCGTTACGGCGGCATGGCTGAGGGGGTTGTCATGGCTGTCATCAAGGTAAGGGATCTCGCCTATGGCCGGCTTCGGGCGCCGGACCTGGACCTGGAGGAGGAGTTCCTGACGGCGTTCGGCATGGTCCGGGTGGCTCGCACGGCGGACGCGCTGTATATGCGCGGCACCGATCCGGTGCACCATATCCATATCACCGAACGGGGCGATCCGGCGTTTCTCGGGTTCGCGTGGTATGCCGAGACGGAGGATGATCTTCGGACTTTGGCGAAACTGCCTGGTGCGTCGGGGATCGAGCACATCGATGAGCCGGGTGGCGGCAAGCGGGTGCGCATCCAGGAACCCAACGGCTATACCATCGAGGTCGTGCATGGCATCGAGGCGGCATGGCCGATCCAGGTGGTGCGGCAGCCGATCAACTCCGGTCCGGAACCGCTGAAGCGGGCCGGCGAATTGATCCGCTTCCGGCAGGGGCCGTCGAGCGTGAAACGGATCGCCCATGCCGTCATGGGCACGCCGAAGAATACCGAGACCGTCGCGTGGTTTCGTGAGACGTTGGGTCTTATCTGCTCCGATGACGTTTATGCGGGTAGCGAGGACAATATCATCGGTCAGTTCAGCCGGATCGATCGTGGCGATGAATTTGTGGATCATCATGCGTTCTTCTGCATGAAGGCGGAACGGGTTGGATTGAATCATTTCTCGTTCGAGGTGCAGGACATCGATGATGTGTTCATCGGCCACGAACACCTGACCGCACAGAACAAGTTCGAGCATATGTGGGGTATCGGGCGGCATCTGCTGGGGAGCCAGGTGTATGATTACTGGGCCGATCCGTGGCGGCGTGTGCATGAGCACTGGGCGGACAGCGACCGGCTGAACGTGCAAAACGGCGGGCATCTGGTGTCGGCCGAGGAAGGCTTGCGGTCGCAATGGGGGGATCGGCCGCCGCCGAAATTCATCGGCCACGTCAGCGCCTGATTGATCGGTCCGTTTCTGACGCATCGGCGGAAATAGTTGGTCATTTGGGGCGGCGTATGGGCGCCCGGTCGTTATGGAGGGCAAGGAGTCGCCATCCTTGGCTGGCAGTGTGGAACTCGACGAGGTGCGGGTGGCGACCGTTGTCGGTAGGACGGGGATGGATGGCGACCGTTGTCGGTAGGACGAGGCGTGGATGCCGACCGTTGTGGGCATGACGGGGTTGGGAGTCATTGCTTGTTCGAAGCATTTGTTCCTGCGCGATGGCTTCGTTGACTCCCTTTGCCGGCACATCGACACTGTCGGCAAAAGGGAGCCAACGCATGACCATTCAAAACCGTCTTTCACCTGGCCGCCGTCTGCGGGATCTGATGGCGGAGCCTGGCATCATGGTCTGTCCCGGTGTGTATGACGGTTTCAGTGTGCGCCTGGTCGAGCAGATGGGTTTCAAGACCGCCAGCATCTCCGGCGCCGGGGTCAGCGAAACGAACCTGGGCTGGGCGGATGTCGGGATCATGGGGTATGAGGAAAACGTGCATGCGTCGGGTGCGCTGGCGGCGTGCTGCGATATTCCGCTGAGTGCCGATGGCGACACCGGTTATGGCAATGCCGTCAATGTCTATTTCACCGTTCAGGGGTTCGAGCGTGCCGGTCTGGCCTGCTTGATGATCGAGGACCAGGTCTCGCCCAAGCGGTGCGGGCACATGGCGGGGAAGCAGGTCATTTCGGCCGAGGAAGGGGTGGAGAAAATCCGAGCGGCGGCGGAGGCTCGGCGGGACCCGGATTTTGTGATCAAGGCGCGGACCGATGCGACCGCCATTCATGGCGTGGGGGAAGCGATACGGCGGCTGAACCTGTATGCCGAGGCGGGCGCCGACATGGTGTTCGCCGATGCGCTGCTGTCGGCCGAGGACATCGCGACCGTGGCCCGTAACGTATCCAAACCGCTTGCTGTCAACATGGGATTTGGGATTCGGCAGCGGCCGACCACGCCGCTGCTGTCGGCTCGGCAGTTGGAGGATATGGGGGTCAAGATCGCGTCCTATCCGCGGATGCTGACGTCGGCCGCTATCCAGGGGATGAAGAATGCGCTGGGGGTGTTGAACCAGTCGCTGGCGGAGGAGCGGGTGATCGACCGGCCTGACCTGCTGGTGTCGTTCGATGAACTGAATACGCTGATGGGGCTGCCTCGGCTCAAGGAACTGGAGGCGCGGTTCGTGCGGAAATCCGAATGACCGGGGATAGTTTCGGCACGCGGCGGACGCTGACTGTTGGTGACCGTGCGTATGATTATTTCAGCTTGCCGGTGCTGGCGGAGGTGCTGGGCACGTCTTTGGCGGGGCTGCCGTTCTCCTTGCGTGTGTTGCTGGAGAATTTGTTGCGGCATGAGGACGGCCATGCTGTCGGCACCGCGGATATCGAGGCTCTGGCGCGGTGGCCGGCGGCGGCGGCGATGGATCGGGAGGTGGCGTTCTATCCGGTTCGGGTGCTGATGCCCGATTCCAGCGGGATTCCGCTGCTGATCGATCTGGCCTCGATGCGCGATGCCATGGCGGCGCGGGGGCTGGATCCGCGGCGGGTGAATCCTCGGATTCAGACGGATCTGGTGCTGGATCACTCGGTGCGGGCGGATTTCACCGGGTCGGCGGAGGCGTTTTCGCGCAACCTGACGCTGGAGATGGAGCGGAACCGGGAACGTTACGGCGTGGTGCGCTGGGCGATGGAGCAATACGACAATCTGCGGGTGATTCCGCCCAGCAATGGCATCGTGCATCAGCTCAATCTGGAATATCTGGCGAATGTGGTTGCAACGGCAACGGTCGACGGGCGCTGCGTGGCGTTTCCGGACAGTTTGGTGGGGATGGACAGCCATACGCCGATGATCAACGGGCTGGGCGTGTTTGGCTGGGGGGTCGGCGGGATCGAGGCTGCGACCGCCATGCTGGGGCAGCCGGTGTCGTTGCTGGTGCCTCGGGTGGTGGGGTGCCGCATTGTCGGGCGGCGCAGGCCGGGTGTGGTCTGCACCGACATCGTGCTGACGCTGACGCAGACGCTGCGGCGGTTCGGCGTGCTGGCGGCGGTGGTGGAGTTCTGCGGGCCGGGGCTGGATGGGCTGTCGCTGCCGGATCGGGCGACGATCGCCAATATGGCGGCGGAGTATGGCGCCACCATGGGGTTTTTCCCCTGGGACAGTGAAACCATTCGTTATTTGGCCGCGACGGGCCGGCCGGCGCAGCAGGTGGCTTTGGTGGAAGCGTATGCTCGTGCCCAGGGGTTGTGGCGGGACCCGGTTGAACCGTCGTTTCCCGAGGTGGTCGAGTTCGACCTGGGGTCGGTGGAGCCGTCGCTGGCCGGGCCGTCGCGGCCGGAGGACCGGGTTACGCTGGGTGGCGTGCCGGCGAGCTTTCGCGCGGCGTTCGGCGGACGAGCGGCGGAGGAACCGGACGTTGCGGCGGTGGGGCGGTCGTTGCGGGACGGCGACATTGCGATCGCGGCGATTTCGTCCTGCACCAATACCAGCAATCCGTTCCAGATGATCGCGGCCGGGCTGCTGGCCCGTAATGCCGCGGCGCGGGGTTTGCGGGCGAGGCCGTGGGTGAAGACCTCGATCTCGCCCGGGTCGCGGGTCGTTACCGCGATGTTGGAGCGGGCGGGGCTGAAGGGCGCGCTGGAGGCTGTCGGGTTTCACGTGGTCGGTTATGGCTGCATGACCTGCGGCGGGGGGGCCGGGCCGCTGCCGGCGGCGGTGACGGATGCGGTTGCCGCGGACGATCTGGTGGTGGTGGGGGTGATCTCCACCAACCGGAACTTTGAGGGACGGCTGCATCCGGCGATTCGCGGGACGTATCTGGCGTCGCCGCCGCTGGTGGTTGCGTATGCGCTGGCGGGATCGGTGCTGCATGATTTGCCGGATGGGGTGCTGGGGCTGGACCAGGCCGGGCGGCCGGTTCGGCTGGATGAGGTGTGGCCGAGCGATGGGGAGATCGAGGGGGTTTTGCGGTCGTCGCTGACCGCTGACTTGTTTCGGACGGCGTATGGCGACCTGGCGGATGGCGGGGCTGAATGGGCGGCGTTGCGGCCTGGGTCGGAACCGGTTTTCGCCTGGGATCCGGAGAGCTTGTATTTGAAGCGGCCGCCGTTTCTGGATGATGCGGGGGATTTTATCGGCGGCGATATCCTGGGCGCTCGGGCTTTGCTGGTGCTGGGCGATAACGTGACGACCGATCATATCTCGCCGGGGGGTGCCATTCCTGTGGATGCGCCGGCGGGACGGTATCTGGTTGAGCATGGCGTGGGGCAGGCTCAGTTCAGTTCGTATGTTGCCCGGCGGGCCAATCATGAGGTGATGGTGCGGGGGACGTTCGCCAATATCCGGCTGCGCAACCTGATGGCGCCTGGCACCGAGGGTGGGTTCACCCGGTTCATGCCGGGTGGTGAGGTGGTTACGGTGCATGCGGCGTCGGAGCGTTACCGGCGCAAGGGAGTGCCGCTGATCGTGGTGGCTGGGGCGAATTATGGCTGTGGGTCGTCTCGGGATTGGGCGGCCAAGGGGACTCGGTTGCTGGGGGTGCGGGCGGTGGTGGCTGAGAGCTTCGAGCGCATCCATCGCAGCAATCTGATCGGGATGGGGGTGGTGCCGCTGCAGTTGGGGTCGGGAGGTCTGCGGCTGGATGGGAGTGAGACGTTTGACCTGCTGGGGCTGTCGGGTGGGGTGGTGCCGGGGATGACGGTGAGGATGGTGGTGCGTCGGGTGGACGGCAGCGAGACGACGGTGCCGCTGACCTGCCGGGTGGATACCGGGGTG
>DATAZJ010000285.1:0-2886 GCA_036272115.1 Rhodopila sp.
ACGGGCCGCTGTGCGCATAGGACTGCGCATTGGCCAGAGGGGCGATCGCGGCCGACAGGCTCAGAACGGTCAGGGCGGCGAGGAACATCTTTTTCATCGGAATTCTCCATCTTTGGTCGGGCGAGATGTCCGGCTTCGATAAGCCTCCAGATGGTCCTCATAGCCGCTCTCGATAATGCCGCATCGCAGCATTGGACCTATGCGCTGAGCGATGAAACCACCGGCGAGCCATGCATTACAGCTTGGACACGTCATTGATCCGGATCGGCACTGACACCACATCCGGGGTTGCCACCGTGTTGACGTGCTCTCGGTATCTCCATCCCGGTGAAGCGCCCAGGTGGGTCAACGGCCCCGACAGGATCATCAACCTGCCGGGGCCTTGTCGTGCCTGACCAAGCCAAAGGCACCCCCTCGGCTTCTACCCCTTCCGGTAAACCGCTGGTAAACCACCTGCGCAGACCACGAGAGGGAACCAGAGAAGACATGCCTGACGCGCACACCGCAACACCATCGGCCGCCGGCTCCATCGTCGCGCGATTGGACCGGCTGCCGCCCTCCCGCTACTTCCTGGGATTGGTCGCATTGATCGCCACCGGCGGCTGGTTCGAGTTCTATGAGTTCGCCATGCCCGGCGGCATCTCGGCCGGCCTGACCAGGGAGATCTTCACCGCCAGCAAGGCCGGCCTGTTCGCCTGGAACAGCTTCGCGAGTTTCCTCGCCTCGTTCTTTTTCGGCATGTTCATTGGCGCCTTCGTGTTCAGTTGGGTGTCCGACCGCTTCGGCCGCAGGGCAACGTTCACCTGGTCGATGCTGTTGTATTCGGTGGCGATCCTGCTGGTCGCCTTCTCGCATTCCGCGGTCGTCATCGACCTGCTGCGCTTCGTCGCCGGTTTCGGCATCAGCGTGCAGTTGATCAACAATGATTCGTTCATCTCCGAGATCACACCGCGCCACCTGCGCGGCCGCTACATGGCATTCGCCATCCTGATCGTACTGACGTCGGAGCCGGTGGCGGTATTCCTGTCCACCGTGCTGGTGCCGCACACGCTGCTGGGCCTGTCCGGCTGGCGCTGGGTGGTGATCTTTGGCGCCCTTGGCGGCGTCTTCGTCTGGTACGTGCGCCGCAACCTGCCGGAATCACCGCGCTGGCTGCAGTCCCGCGGCCGTCTGGAAGAAGCCGAACGCACCATCACCATGTTCGAGGACCGCATACGCGCCGAGCTCGGCCGGGACCTGCCGCCGGTCGATCCCAATCATGTGGAGCCGGCGGCACGACCCGGCCGCTGGGCGGAGATGTTCGAAAAGGCCTACCTGTCCCGCACCGTGATGCTGTCGCTGTTCCAGTTCTGCCAGACGATCGCGGTGTTCGGGTTCGTCAACTGGGTGCCGATCATCCTGGTGAGAGAAGGCTTCACCATCGTGCATTCGCTGTTCTTCACCGGCCTGATGCTGCTCTGCACACCCATCGGCGGGGCCATCGGTCTGTTTTTCGCTGAACGGTTCGAGCGTAAATGGCAGTTGGTCGGCACCGCGCTGGGCATCGGCGTGTTCGGTCTGCTGTTCTCGCAGTCCCGCAGCGTGCCGACGATCCTGCTGACCGGCGCGTCGCTGACGCTGTGCGCCAACTGGCTGGTGGCCATTTTCCACCCCTACGCGGCGGAGCTGTTCCCGACCCGCATCCGCGCCCAGGCCGTCGGCTTCACCTTCAGTTGGAGCCGCGTCAGCTCGATGCTCGTTGGTTATGCGGTGACGCTGCTGTTGTCGTGGTACGGGCCGGACGGTGTGTTCACCATGATCGCGCTGGCGATGGTGGTCATCATCCTTTCGGTCAGCATCCTGGGGCCACGGACCAACAGCCTCAGCCTGGAGACGCTATCGCGGTAATATCGTACCCCGGAAGTTCGTCGCGGCGTGCAACGGACTTCCGGAACCGGCGGGTCACCGCAAATAACGCGCGAATGCTCGACGGCAGGGGACGCATCCCCGCCCAGTCATCGTTACGGCCACCATCGCGTTTCCAGCCCCCACGCCACTCGTGACTTGCCCAAACCCCTCCCCCGAGGCAGTTTCCGCTCGGCGCGGCCGCCATGGCCACCGGTCCTGCGCCCCGCAAGGACCCAAATGCGCCGCGTTTCCTGCCTCCTGTTCGCCCTGCTGTGCCTCCTATGCCAGATCCCCGCCGCTCCGGCGGGCACGCCGGCACCGGACTGGCTCGCCACCCAGAGCACCCAATGCGTCTCCGCCATCGCCGCGGCCGAGGCGAAATACAAACTGCCGCCCCACCTGCTCGACAGCATCGCCAAGGTGGAAAGCGGACGGCCGATCGCCTCCCTCGGACGCGTCCAACCGTGGCCCTGGACGATCGACGCCGACGGCCAGGGGTTCTTTCTCGACAGCCGAGCCGCGGCGATCGCCTGGGCGCGTCTGGGTCTGCGGCGAGGCGTCCACTTCATGGATATCGGCTGCATGCAGGTCGATTGGCAGCTACATCCGAACGCCTTCAAATCCCTGGACCAGGCGTTCGATCCAACCGCCAACGCCGACTACGCCGCCCGCTACCTCAGCGCGCTGCACGTCGAAGCCCATGGTGACTGGAACGTCGCCGTGGGCTGGTATCATTCCCACACCCTCGATCTGGCGGCGGACTATCGGGACCGCGTCGCCGCCGTCGGCGCCGGCATCCTCACCGGCATCGGCGGCCCCGAACCGCTGTTCGCCCGTGCCGTCCGCGAGGGCACCATCCGCATGGCGATGGTCGGCGGCGGCACCCTGGTGATCAACGTACATCGCCAGCCCCGCCGCCGCCCCGGCAAGCCGCTCAGCCGCTGCCGCATCGCGCTGGAACTCGCGCCGCTGCTATCATCACACGTCCGCGGCTGCTGA
>DATAZJ010000286.1:0-9198 GCA_036272115.1 Rhodopila sp.
CTGGCGCGAACCCAGGTCGCCCCCCGCGTGAGTGGCGGTTCACCCGCCGCCCTGCTGATCGAATGGGCTGGTGATATCCGCCAGATCAGGACGATCGATGCCATACGGGCACTGTCGAAGCGGTGGACGCCCGTCTTGCGCGGGAAGCGGGCGGTGGAGGCGATGGTCGAGCACAAGCGCGCCTTCATCACAGTCCCGCGGCTGGAATCGTTCGAGGCGCTGGCCGCCGAACTGGCGGCGGCCGGTGTCAAAGTGACCCGCGTCATTCAGGACGAGATCGATGTGAAAGCCATTCGCCAGCGGCTCGACCTGACTCAGGAGCAGTTCGCGATACATTACGGGCTTGAACTCGATGCAGTGCGGAACTGGGAACATGGCCGCCGCAAGCCGGATACGGCGGCGCAGAGCTATCTACGTGCGATCAGCAACGATCCGGCGGGGGTGGAAGCCGCGTTGTGGGGGCAGACCGATCCAGCGCCAGCCTGATCGCATCGCCACGGCCCAGACTTCGCTCTTGACCCACGACGGCCCGCCGAACCATATACCGCGCCTGCGCCCCGGGGGTCCGGTGGCAGAGTGGTGATGCATCGGACTGCAAATCCGCGGATGCCGGTTCGATTCCGGCCCGGACCTCCAATTCCGCCCGCTTCAGCCGTAGAACGCCTTCGCGTTGTCCCATAGCGCCCGGCGCGCAAGGTCGGGACCCAGTGCCTTACGCAGCAGATCGACATCGGACGGCTCGAACGGCCGAGCGGCTCGGGTCGAGGGCAGGTCGGTGCCGAACATCAGCGCGGCGGGATCGCGGGCGGCAATCGCGGCCAGCGCCTGGGGCACGTCCATTTTGACCCGCCCGAACCCGGTCGCCTTCACCTTCACCCCCGCCGACACCAGGTCGAGCAGCGCCGGCAGGCCGGCCTGGGTCATCCCCAGATGGTCGATCGACAGCGGCGCCGGCATGCGGCCCAGCCGATCGACATAGGGCCGCAGCATGGCGGCATCGGCGTAAATCTCGGCATGCCAACCGGCGACGGCGTGCGCCCGCGTGGCCAGCGCCACCACGTCATCGATGCTGTCGATCCGGCCGCGATACATGTTGAAGCGCAGCGCACGGATGCCGGCATGCGCCAGGTCGAGCAGCGCCGCGTCGGTGATGTCGGGCGGCACCTGGGCGACGCCGACCCAGCCGGGGCCGAGTTCGGCGAGAACCGCCCGAAGATAACCCTGGTCGAACCCCTGGAAGGAGCCGGAGACGACCGCCCCGGCTGTGATCCCCAGCTTGCCCGCGGCGGCGCGGTATTCGGGCAACCGGTAGGGCGGCGGCAGGTAGCCCTCATTGGCAATCAGAGGAAACCCTGGATCTATGATGTGAAAATGGCTGTCGAACACCGTCTGGGGGTGGGACGGGCCCGGCCCCATCCCGGCGACGGCGGCACCGAGAAGAACCGCTCGCCGGCTGGACCGGTCATTGTTCGTCGCGCGCGCCATGTTATGTGCTCCCCCTTATACCGATGAGGCAGTCCCACAGGATGGCATCTCCGTCAACAAACCCGGGAATGCTGCCGGAGTCCCGGGTTGTCCACAGGATTCTGAGCTTTTGATCAATTCCGTCATTGCCAGCGGTTCCAGCGGCTCATACTGTATTTAGTAGGCAGCGTCTTAGAAGGAACCAGCATATGGTATGGGACGACGAGACGATCCGTCATTTGAGGGATCTCTGGACGCAAGGGCATTCGACGGCCGAGATCGGCCGCCGGCTGGGCGTCTCCAAGAACGCCATCGTGGGAAAGGCGCATCGGCTCGACCTCGACGCGCGTCCGTCACCCATCCGCCGCGATGCCGCGAAGCCGGCGACGGAACGTCCCGCGCCCTATCCACGCACGGCGGGGCCGACCCTGCCGCCACTGGCCAGCGCCGCCCCGCAACCGGCGGTGCTACCCATAGCCAGTATCCAGATTCTGCGGTCGCCGCCTGCCATCAACCCTCGGCCGGTCACCCCGGGACCTGCACCGGCGCTGATGGCCGCCCCGCGGATGGTGATGCCGTCAACGCCGGTCCAGGTCCGCCGATCCGCCCCGTCCTGCTGCTGGCCGATCGGGGAGCCCGGAACGAAGACGTTTCGGTTCTGCGACGATACCTCGGTCGCCGGAAAGCCGTATTGCGAGGAGCACGCCAAGCTTGCCTATGTGAAGCTGCGCGACCGCAAGGAAGACGCGGCGTAATCCTGGATACGGTAACGGCTTTGCGGCGCGGCAGCCCCCGGCTATAAGGGGCTCGCCCCAGAAGCTGAGTATCGATATGGCCACGCCAGCCGAACATTTCGCCGACGCCCGCAACTGCATGGTCGATAGCCAGATCCGCCCCAATCGGGTGACCGATCCGCGCATTCTGTCCGCCATGCGGCAATTGCCGCGGGAGCGGTTCCTGCCCCCGGACGCCTGGCCGCTGGCCTACGTGGACGAGGACGTGCCGCTGGGCAACGGCCGCTTCATGCTGGAGCCGATGGTGCTGGCGAGACTGCTGCAAGCCGCCAGCCTGCGTGACAATGAACGTGTTCTGGTGGTCGGCGCGGGGTCCGGGTACGGCGCAGCCGTGCTGGCCGCCTGTGGCTGCCGGGTCACGGCACTGGAAGAAGATACCGCCCTGCTGGCAATCGCGCACGCTGTACTGCCGGCGGTGGCACCGGGTGTGACGGTGGTGACGGGGCCGCTGGCGGCAGGCTGGCCGGCCAACGGACCATACGACCTGATCCTGATCGAGGGCGCGGTGCCGGCGCTTCCGGCCGCGCTGGCCGAGCAGATCCACCGGGAATCCGGCCGTATCCTGGCCGCGATCCATACCGTGGGCCGCACCACCCAGGCCGTCATCGCCGAGGCCACGGCGTTCGGCATCGGTGTCTCGCCGCTGTTCGACTGTGGTACCCCGCCCATTCCCTCCCTGCGAAAAGCGCCGATGTTCGCGTTTTGACGCCAATCGAGGTTCGCCTATGCAACGTGACGCTGGACAGAACGGGGTCATCGGGACGAATCTGATTTCGCCGGGATGGCCGCCGCGCTGTATTAACCAAATCTTCAGATAACTATCCGATAAGCCGGCCCGATGGCAGGCGGTCTTGTGAGAAGGGTTCCGAATGGGTCTGCGTCATGGATTGCTCGCCAGCATCGGCCTGGTCGCCCTCGCGGCCTCGGCCGGGGCCGAGACGTTGCCATTGCCCCCACCGCCGCCGCCGGTGAGGGTGGCGCAGGCCTCGGTTGCCGCCACGCCGAAGGCGAGGTCCAGGCCGATGCACGTCGCCAAAAGAGGGCCGGCAACGAATGGACAGAACCTTCCGCATACCCTGGCCGAGGCTTTGGCGGCGACCTATTCGAACCAGCCCGCATTGCAGGCCGAGCGGGCCAAGCTACGCGCAACCGACGAAAACGTGCCGACCGCGCTGTCCGGCTGGCGGCCCACGGTGGTTCTGGCGGGGACCGCCGGCTATGGCGACGGCGTGACACGGTCCTACAACGCGCTGGTTGGCGGGACCGTCAATACCCAGAACGACCGGCTGATCGGCACCGCCCAGGCCACTATCACGCAAAACCTCTACACCGGCGGCAAGACACAGGCCAACGTCAACCGTTCCAAGAACCAGGTGTATGCGGAACGGGCTAACCTGATCGCACAAGAACAGACCAGCTTCACCAACGCCATCAGCGCCTATGTGGGGGTCATCCAGGACAAGGAATTGCTGGAGCTGCAGGTGAACAACGAACAGGTGCTCGCCAAGCAGCTTCAGGCCACGAATGATCGCTTCCGCGTCGGCGAGATTACCCGCACGGACGTTGCCCAGGCCGAGGCGGCTTTGGAAGGCGCCCGAGCAACCCGTGAGACGGCGGAAGGCACGCTGCAGACCGCGCGCGGCACGTTTCAGCAGATTGTCGGCGTGTTTCCGCCAGACGACCTGATCGAGCCGCAGCCCCTGAACCTGCCGGTGCACAGTGAGCAGGAAGCCTCCGCCCTGGCACGGAGCAACAATCCGAACGTCGTCGCCGCCGAGTTCACCGACGCGTCGGCCAAGGATGCGGTGGATGTCGCGTTCGCCGCACTGATGCCGCAGGTCAGCTTGCAGGGGCAGACCTTCCAGCAGAACAATGCCGGCGCCCGTAGCAGCCAGGCCAACGGATATCAGGTGCTGGCACAGGTTTCCGTACCCCTCTACCAGGGGGGCTCGGAGTATTCGGCCGTGCGTCAGGCTCGGCAATCGGAGCAACAGGCCAGCCGGTTGATCGACGATGCCAGACGGACAGCGGTGCAGAACGCCGTGCAGGCCTGGGATACACTGGTTGCCGCCAAGGCCGCCGCCGACAGCACACGTGCGGCGATCCACGCCAACGAGGTCGCCCTGGAGGGTGTGGAGCGCGAGGCCATCGTCGGCAGCCGCACCACGCTCGATGTGCTGAATGCAACGCAGGCCCTGCTGACGTCTCGCACCACGCTGGTGCAAAACCTGGCCCAGTTGATCAGCGCGTCCTATGGGGTTGCCGCCGCGATCGGCCGCCTGACCGCGCGGGATCTGCACGTGCCGGTGCCACTGTACGACGACACTGCCTACTACAAAGAGGTCAAGGACAGATGGACTGGCCTCGGTGATTATGCCACCAACCAGCCAGGTCGCTGACGATGGTCCGCACATGACGACAGAACCGCCGCCGCCCACGACACCTGAGGGCACCGATCCGTCGATGGAGGAAATCCTTGCCTCTATCCGGCGGATCCTGAACGACGACGACGTTCCTGCCGAACCGGCGGAGGAGCCGGCGGCGATGGATGATGTGCTGGTGCTGGACGAATCCATGCTGGCGTCCGAAGCCGCGGCCGATCATCCCGCCCCGGAGCCGGCGATCGTGGCCGACGAGCCAGATGTCGCGGCGCACGAGGTGCCGGTCACCGACCTGACTCCGTACGTTGACGCCAGGGAACGACCGGCACCGACCCCCGGTCTTGTGGCGCCGGAAACCGCCGCGGCGGCCGCCTCCTCCGTCGACAACCTGGTGCGGACGCTGGCCGCTGGCCGGGTGACGCAGGTTTATGCCGGCGGTCCGACCTTGGAAGACATGGTGCGCAGCGAGTTGCGGCCGTTGCTGAAGGAATGGCTGGACGCCTATTTGCCGTCGATGGTGGAACGGCTGGTCCGCACCGAGATCGAGAGGGTCGTCGGCCGCGAATTTCCCTGATAAAGGGAACGCAGCTTCCGGCCGATCGCGCCGGATTTCCGACAATTGGCGACGCGAACCCTGGCCGCCGAGGCGCCGGGCCGCGGGAGATAGTAATGACACTGGAAAGCAGGTTCGCTCCGAACGAGATCGAGCCCCGTCTGTACGCCGGCTGGGAAAACGCCGGCGGTTTCGCGTGCGACCCCGGGTCCAACGCGCAGCCGTTCACCATCATGATCCCGCCACCGAACGTCACCGGCAGCCTGCATATGGGGCACGCGCTGACCTTCACCGTGCAGGACACGCTGGTGCGCTGGCGGCGCATGCAGGGGCGCGACGCGCTGTGGCAGCCGGGCACCGACCACGCCGGGATCGCCACGCAGATGGTGGTCGAGCGGTTGCTGGCGGCTGAGGGCATGGACCGGCGGTCGATGGGGCGTGAGGCGTTCGTGGATCGCGTCTGGCAGTGGAAGGCGGAGTCAGGCGGGACGATCACCACGCAATTGCGGCGCTTGGGGGCCTCGCTGGACTGGCCGCGAGAGCGGTTCACCATGGATGACGGGCTGTCGGCCGCGGTGAAGGAGACGTTCGTCAAGCTGTACGGCGAAGGGCTGATCTATCGCGACCGCCGGCTGGTCAACTGGGATCCGAAGCTACAGACGGCGATTTCCGACCTCGAGGTGGAGAACCGCGAGATCAAAGGCTCGCTCTGGTATATCCGCTATCCGATCGAGGGCAAGCCGGGACGGTTCATCACCGTCGCGACCACGCGGCCGGAGACGATGCTAGGCGACACCGCGGTGGCGGTGAGCCCGGCGCATCCGGTTTACGGGGCGCTGATCGGCAAGCGGGCGGTGCTGCCGCTGGTTGGGCGGTCGATCCCGATCGTCGGGGATGATTATGCCGATCCGGAGAAAGGCACCGGCGCGGTGAAGATCACCCCGGCGCATGATTTCAACGATTTCGAGGTCGGGCGGCGGCACGATCTGCCAATGCCGTCGGTGCTGGATCGCCAGGCTATGGTGACGCTGGAGGAGATCGAGGACGACCTGAAGGCGATCCCCGGTGTCGCGGACCCGGCGTTCGTTCGCGGTCTGGCGGGTCAGGCCCGGTTTGCCGCGCGCGCCGCGATCGTGGCAGAACTGGAACGGCTGGAACTGCTGGAGAAAATTGAGCCGCACACCAACCAGGTGCCACACGGCGATCGGGGTGGGGTACCGGTGGAGCCGCTGCTGACCACCCAATGGTACTGCAACGCCGGCGTGCTGGCGAAGCCGGCGATCGAGGCGGTGGAAACCGGCAAGATGGTGTTCGTGCCGAAGCAGTGGGAGAACACGTTCTTCGCCTGGATGCGGGACATCCAGCCGTGGTGCATTTCCCGGCAATTGTGGTGGGGACACCGGATTCCGGCCTGGTACGGGCCTGACGGAACTGTTTTCGTTGCGAAAGACGCCGACGCCGCGGCGGCGCAGGCGCATGCTCATTACGGGCGCGATGAGGTGCTGACGCAGGACGAGGACGTGCTGGATACGTGGTTCAGTTCGGGGTTGTGGCCGTTCTCGACGCTGGGCTGGCCAGAGAAGACGCCAGAGCTTGGTCGTTACTACCCCGGCGATGTCCTGGTTACCGGGTTTGACATCATCTTCTTCTGGGTTGCCCGGATGATGATGCTGGGTCTGCACATGATGGGCGACGTGCCGTTTCGCACGATCTACATCCATGGCCTGGTGCGCGACGAGAAAGGCCAGAAGATGTCGAAGTCGAAAGGCAACGTCATCGATCCGCTGGAACTGATCGACACGTACGGTGCCGACGCGCTGCGCTTCACCATTTGCGCGCTGACCGGACCGGGCCGGGACGTGAAACTGGGTGCGTCGCGCGTCGAGAACTACCGCGGCTTCGTCACCAAGTTGTGGAATGCCGCTCGGTTTTGCGAAATGAACGGGATGCGTCCTGAAGCTGGGTTCGATCCGGCGTCAGTGCGGCTGCCGCTGTCGCGCTGGCTGCTGGATTCGGCGAACACCGCGATCAGCGAGGCAACCGCGGCGCTGGAAGCGTATCGGTTCGACGAATACGCTGCTGCCGGATACCGTTTCGTTTGGAATACATTCTGCGACTGGTTCCTGGAACTGTCCAAGCCGCTGCTGGCAGATGGCGCCGACCCAGCGGATACCGCCGAAATCCGGCAGGTCGGCGCGCATGTGCTCGGCCTGATCCTGCGGCTGCTGCATCCGGCCATTCCATACGTGACCGAGGAATTGTGGGATCATTTCGGTTATGGCGAGGCCTTTAGCCTGATCGGGGCGGCATGGCCGGAGCCGGTGCCGGTGCCTGATGCCTCCCAGGCTCGGGTTGAGCTGGATTGGGTGGTGCGGCTGATCGGGCTGGTCCGTTCCGTACGCAACGAGATGAATGTGCCGCCGTCGAAACCGTCTCCGGTGCTGCTGCAGGGCGCCTCGGCGGAGATGCTGGGGCGGGTGGATCGCTGGATGGATGCGATCCGGCGGCTGGCGCGCGCCTCCGATGTGTTGCCGTTGGGCGGCGATATGCCGAAAGAATCGGCTCAGGCAGTGCTGGAAGAAGTTACCATCGTGCTGCCGCTGGAAGGGCTGATCGATATCGCAGCGGAACGGGCCCGTTTGGCGAAGGAACGCGACAAACTGGTGGTCGATGCGAAAAAGACCAGTCAGAAGCTAGGAAATGCAGATTTTGTGAGCCGAGCGCCGGAGGAAGTGGTGATGGAGAATCGGGAGCGTCTGGCGGCGGCGGAGTCAGAGATTGCTCGGTTGCAGGCGGCGCTGGACCGGTTGGGGTAACAATCCGCCGTCACCGCGCGCCGAACGTGACGATCGGCGCGCGGTATGCTCACTGGAAGGATTCGACGGTTTCGTCTTCGGCGTCCGCGGTCAGGGTCCGGTGGATCAGGCCGCCGCGCACCAGTTGAAGGGGCGCCCGGTAGTATAGTTTGATATCATGGAACGGGTCGGTCAGGATTTTCGTGGCCCAGGCGATGCCGGTCAGGACGTCACGGATCAGGAACAGTTGCACGGTGCGGAATATCAGGCCGCACACGCCCACCGCGAGCCACAGGTAACCCAGGTGGCGGGCGAACTGTATCCAGGTCCGCGGCGCGGAAACAAACCCGAACATCGTCGGATCGGCCAACAGAAAGACCGGCGACAGCGCCCAGATCGACATCAGCACGACCTTGCGGCGGATGTTGTAGCCGACCTTGATCGCCTCCTTGTATTCGTCGGTCGCCTGGTTGACGACGTCGTAGTCGCGCGGCTCGAAGAAGAAATGCCCCATCTGGCGGCTGGTCATCGAAATCAGCCAGCCGATCAGCGCGCCAAGCCAGGGGTCCTTGAAGATCAGCATGTAGGCGATGACGAAGCTGACCGCGCTCAGCAGATGCAGCGACTGGTTGACCAGGCTGTGGTGGTAGTACCGATGGTCGTCCCACCGCTGTATTCTGAGCGTGTCGAGAAAGTTGTGCATCGAGGTTCCTTACGGATTCCGGGTTTGGTTTTGGACGCGAGGAGACGTTGCGAGATCGATCAGTCCGCCACGCGGACGTACCGCAGCAGCCAGAAGTGGCCCAGCGGCGGCAGGGCACGCCGTTCCAGCAGGCGGACCGCCTTGGAGGCCTCGGCCCAGCGCTCATACCGCGCCCAGGGGAATTCGGTCCGGAAACCAAGGCGGGTGGTGAACGGCATCAGCCATTTCTCGATCGTGCCGCGCAGACCGGTCTCGGCGCCGATCCGGGTGGTCAGGATGATTTCGCCGCCGGGCCGCACGACCCGGACGAACTCATCCAGCGCCTTTTCCGGGTTGGGGATGGCGGTCACCACATACTGCGCCACGACGACGTCGAAGGCGGCATCAGCTACGGCCAGGTTCTCCGCGTCCATGACCTGGATGGCCTCGACATTGGTCAGACCTAGGTCTTTGACCCGCTTGCGCGCCTTGTCCAGCATGGGTTCGGAGATGTCTATGCCGACGATTC
>DATAZJ010000287.1:0-6697 GCA_036272115.1 Rhodopila sp.
GCAGCAGCCGCGAGAGCGCATCGCTGCGCAGCCGCCGCCGCGCCGCCGCGCCCGCCGCGAAGGCGGCTTTTTCAGTCAAATACGACAGGGCGGCCCGCAGCACCGCCAGCACACCGAACGCCGCCAACGCCCTGGCATCGAGTTCCGATCCGGCGAAGGCCGAGGCCAGAACCGAGGCGGCGGCGAACGCCTGCCCGATCGCCAAGACGGTACCGGCCACATGCAGCACCAGCACGGGACGGCCTGCTCGGTTGCCGGCGCGTTGCTCTCGCCGCAACCAGGATCGTGCCGCGGCCTTGGTGGGGTCTGCCTGTGCCATGGGTGGTTGGATTAGACGAACGGGACGGCGATGGACAGTACGAGACAACACCTATCGCCGTTAAACTTCGTCCAGACTCTAATGCATTACATCCCCGCCGTTTGGCGACAGGGTCGCGCCGACATAGAAGCCGCCGTCCGGCCCGGCGAGCAACAAGGCAGTCGCGGCGATTTCCTCCGGACGGCCGAACCGGCCCGCGGGCAGTGCGTCGATGAATGCCTGGCGGTCGTCGGGCTCCATCGTCGCGGTCAGGTCGGTGTCGATCGGGCCTGGGGCGATGGCGTTGACACGAACGCCTTTCGGGGCGGCCTCCCACGACAGAGCGCGGGTCAGGCCGATGATGCCGGCCTTCGCCGCCGAGTAAGGCGCTGAATTGACGGCGCCCTTCAGGCCGCGTTGGGAGGCGACGTTGATGATGCAACCTCGGCCGCGAGCGACCATGGCCGGGTAGACCGCCTGCGCCATGAAGAACATGCCCTTCAGGTGGACGTTGACGATGCGGTCGAATTCGGCCTCGGTGTATGTCTCAAACGGCTTGCGGATGTTGATGCCGGCGTTGTTGAACAGGATGTCGATCGCGCCGAACGTCTCGGCGACATGCGTGGCGAAGGATCTTGTCGCGGCGATGTCGGCGACGTCGACCGATCGATGGGTGACGCGGCGGCCGAGCGCGCGGATTTCGGCGGCGGTTTCGGCGGCCTTGGCGTCGTCGTCCAGGTGGCAGAAGGCGATGTCCGCCCCCTCTTGCGCGAACAGCAGCGCCGTCGATCGGCCGATGCCTCGTGATCCGCCGGTTATGAGGGCGATCTGGTTCGGTAGTTTCATGACACGGGTCTCTCCTGCACGACTGCCCGCAGTGTGCCCGTGGCCATGGCCGGCTGCCAGCGCAATCGGGAGAGGCTGTTGCCGCGCACTTCGCGGGATAGTGCGGGTTTCGGCAATGAAGGCGTTTGACACGGATGAAGATGGATAAACGCAAATTCATGCAGATGGTGGATATTACAGGCCAGACGTCTGGTGTCCGACGGCGGTCACGCGTTGGGGGTATGGCGAGGGCCTGATCATGGGCTTTCCTCAAAAATGCTGTCCGGAGCCTTGTTGGTTGGGATTGGGTCTGGTCGCGGTGTCATCCGGTGGGTCGGGCGACTGGCCGGTCTGCTTGAGCCACGCTGGCAGCGGGATCATTGGGGTCGAAATGGACGTCCACCCGGACCCCATCAACCTGCCTCGTCAGCATGCTCCGTTACGAATACGGCGACACAGTGATCCGCACCACGTTCGACGCTGACCACGCGACGAGGGGGCGCTCGTCCGCATAGCCTCCGGTGTCCCATACGCTGCGGCAAAAAGGCCGATCGCGACCGTCGAATAATCGACAAATTCGGGGGGTAAGGCCCGCCAAGACGCTGGGCGTCCCAAGCACCACCGCGCCCAAAGCGCGCCAATACGTCAAATTTGCTGTATCGGCACCGGCCTACGCGGCCGTTGGGGTGGACGCTGAATCATGCGTCTGTGGCTGGCCGTCCGAGGAACCCGCATTTTGCCCCGACGCGTCGGTTGGCAGGCCCGGAACGGGCGGCGGATTTCCGAATGTGGCAGTCGGGGTGGCATTGACCGGTTCGGGCGATTGCACGTCGTCGGTTGTGATCGGAGCCTGACCTGGCTCGGTGTCGGATGGAGAACTTAGCGCATCAGCGGGTATAAAAAGGATTCGGTGGTGCACCTGCTGCCCGCCCGGCGATTTCCCTCGGAACGCTGAACGGACGAACCGGTGCCAGCGGCTGCATCCCGAACGCGGGCGGCAGCATGGTCGTGACGGGTCCAGACCGCCCAACATCCCCCCGCTCGGGCCGAGCCGCGGAGGGCCGGACGTTGGGTGACGTATCTGCGGCGGCGTCCGGGTCCGTCTCCAGCACCGCCGTCACGTTCGGCGTGATGCCGTTGCCCAGGATGCCGCCGGACAGGTCGGGATACTCACCCAGCACCACCGGAATGGAGATGGTCTCGGCAAAGCCGGCCTCCGCCAGCGCCGCGCTGGCATCCTCATTTTCATTCACCAGCACCGCTCGGATCGACACCAGGTTGTGTGCCGGTATCTTGTCCAACGGATTATCGCTCATACCGTCACACCTACAAATTCCCCGTTAGTTCTCTATATGTTCCTATCGCATTTTATCGCTTCCGGCAAGCAATATTGACGCCATGCACGGGTAGTCGGATGAACGATCGAGGCTCCCACGCAGCTTGTCGGGATGGCGGGCAGATCGGGATTGGGCCGATTTCATCCGTGCTTCAGACAATGTCCAGGCGGTTCGCCCAAATCGAAGCGTGGCCGGCATCAAGACGAAGGCCGGCATGCAAGACAGGAGTTATCCAATGACCGGCAAGTTCCTGACCATTGCGCTGAGCGGCCTGTTGATCGCCGGCGGCAGCAGCCTCGCCTTCGCCCAATCCGCTACCAACTGGCACCGCCAAGGCCTTCGGGCCACACGAGCACTCAACTTGTTGGAGAACCGGAGCGACGGACAATTCTCCAATTTTCGGGCAGACGGTGCGGACTTCGCCGCCGATGTGACCAAGAACGGCAAGGTGATGGCGGTGCTGATCAAGCCGGACCTGCAGCAAATTCAGATGGTCGGGGACGCCGGGTAGCCGGGCATCATCCCGGATCGGCGGCCACCGGCTTTCGCGCACGAAACGCGACCAGCGGCAGTTGTTCCGCCAGGCGGGCACGGTCGGCCTGGCTGCCGCGATAACGCCAGCCCAGCATGCGGCTGAGCGCCAGGCGGATCACCGGGGCGGCGAAACGGTTGCGTCGTTCGTAGTCGGCCATCACGGCGGCCGCCTCCGCGGTATCGAGGATGCGGTGATCGGCGGTGAAGCGTGACGATCCGATGTTCACCCTTGGGCCGGGGTGGGCTTCGATATTGCGCAGCCAATCGGCATTGCGGCCAAATGCGCTCATGACGATTGCCTCGGGGATGTCCGGGCGCCAGACCATGACTTCGAGGACGGTGTGACGCGATAGTTGGCTGCGGCGGCCGATATGGGTCAGCAGCAGGAACCGATGCCCGAGCAGTGGGCCGCAATGCCAGCGGTAGAGCCAGACCGGGGTTCGGAAAAGCCGACGCAATAGAGGGTTCAACCGGGGACGTGCCATGACCGATCCATCTGCCGCGATGAACGCGCTTCGGCGTGCGGCGGTTTCGTTGGGGCGGCTATTCGCCGCGAGATATTGCCACGGCAGACGGTCTGAACCAAGGTCCGCCGCATGCAGATTGCCCGCACCCTTCCCGACCTTCGCGCCGCGTGTGCGGATTTGCGCCGGACCGCGAAATCGCTGGCCTTGGTGCCGACGATGGGGGCATTGCATGAGGGCCACCGGACCCTGGTGCGCGCCGGCGTCGCGTCCGGCGCCGCGACGGTGGCTTCGATCTTCGTCAATCCGTTGCAGTTCGGCCCGCATGAGGATCTGTCGCGGTATCCTCGCGATGAAGCCGGTGACCTGGCGGTGTTGGAGGCCGAAGGCTGCGCCCTCGCCTGGCTGCCCGATGTCGCGACGATGTATCCGGAGGGAGACGCTACGACGATTGTCGTCGAGGGACCGGCCAAAGGGTGGGAGGGCGATGCCAGGCCCGGGCATTTCCGTGGCGTGGCGACGGTGTGTGCCAAGCTGTTCGGTCAGGTGCGCCCGGATCGGGCCTATTTCGGGGAAAAAGACTGGCAGCAACTGCAGGTGGTGACGCGGATGGTGGCCGACCTGCTGCTGCCGTTGAAGATCGTTGGTGTCCCGACGGTGCGAGAAGCTGACGGCCTGGCGATGTCGTCTCGGAACCGGTTTCTGGCGGCGGAGCAACGGGCACGGGCGCCGGGTCTGATCGGGGCGCTGCGGGTCGCGGCGCGACGGCTCTCGGATGGCGAACCCGCCAGGCAGCCACTGGCGGATGCTTGTGGCGCCCTGCAAGACCAGGGCTTCGGCGTCGATTATTTCGCGTTGGTGGAGGGTGCGACATTGCTGCCGATGGCGCGAGCCGTTCCGGGTGCACGATTGATCGCGGTGGCGAGACTGGGGTCCGTGCGGCTGCTGGACAATATCGCGGTCGAATGACCTGAAGACTGGCTCAGTATTGTCCGCGGCGGCGTTATGACCGGTCTGCTGAGACCGCTGCGCGATCCACTCGATCGCGCCACCGTGCGGATCGGTCCAGGCAACCGGCGATCCATTCACCGACAGCAGGAAATCGCCGGGCCTGTGCAATGCGCCCGTGCGGTCGGCAATCTCTGGAAAGACGCGCGGACCTTCGTTGGCGATCCAGAACCGGCACAGCGACATCGCCCGGCGTATAAGTCGGGCAGCAGGCACAACCCGGCGGATGCGCCGACCTCGATCAGCGCAAGCGGTTGCGGCAGCGACGCCAGGACCGGCAGCAACGTGGCACATCGAGCCGGCTCATTGGTCTGTGTCACATGGGTCAGCATCACAGCACGAAGGGCGTCGGAATGTGTCAGGATCGTCTCGCGGAACGTGACCCAATCCGGCGGCGTGCCGAACAGGTGACGCACCGCGGCCAGCAGGAGATTCGGTTGCCGCTTTTCCGACGGCAGCGTCGATAGACAATCGATGACGGAAAGATCGCCCGCGACGCCGTGCGACAGCGTCTCGCACAGCGGCGACCGCTGATGTGCTTCCTCGGCGGCAAATCGTGTGTATCGCGACGCAATGGCGGCGGCCTGCTTCGCATCCATGTCAGCGGCGCCCCTGCCCGGTGATCAAGTCGTCGGACCACTATACGGGCGGTGCCAACGCGGCGTAATCCTTGCGGGATCGCCCCCCGGATGGCCGTCCGGATGAGCTTCATGTCCGGTGCAAAATGGTCCGTGAGCCAGAGAATGTCCGTTTTCGACGAACCCAAGATCGACTGCCACTGCCATCTGCTCGATCCGGCGCGCTTCCCCTACGGCACGAACAACCCCTACCGGCCGGCCGGGCAGGAGATCGCGACGGCGGCGCAGATGGATCAGATGTTTCATGCCTACGGCGTGCGCAACGCGCTGCTGGTGCAGCCAAATTCCGGTTATGGGTCGGATAATAGCTGCCTACTCGCCGCCATCGCCGCCAGCCGGGGAAGGTTCAAGGGCGTCGCCGTCGTGCCGCACGATATTGCCGAAGCCGACCTGGTGCGACTGAAGGCGCAAGGTATTGTCGGCATCGCCTTCAATCCGACGTTCCATGGCGTGCCCTATTATCTGGAGACCGAGGCGCTGCTGGCCAAACTGGTCCGGCTCGATATGTTCCTGCAAATCCAGGTGTTCGAGGATCAGTTGCCGGCGCTGCTTCCGTTACTGGAGCGAGTTCCGGTGCGGTTGCTGATCGATCATTGCGGCCGCCCCACGCCCGCCGCTGGGTTGAAGGCACCGTCTTTCCTGGCGCTGCTGGCGCTTGGCCGCGACGGGCGCGCCAGCATCAAGCTGTCCGGCGTGATGAAATTTTCCGCCCAGCCGCATCCGTTCCCCGACACATGGCCGTTCATACGAGCGCTGGTGGATGCGTTCTCACTGGATGCTTGCCTGTGGGGGTCGGATTGGCCGTTCCTGCGCGCGCCGGAGCGGGTAGATTATGGGCCGTTGCTCACGCTGGCGGAGCAGTTGTTCCCGGATCCTGCCGACCGGCGGAAGCTGTTCTGGGAGACACCGCGCCGGCTGTTCGATTTCGACGCCTGAACCGGCGCTATGTCAGTGCGGGCATGACCGGCCGGCGCACGCGGCGGCTCAATGCGATCGCCGGTGCATCGACCAGGCGTTCGAAACCCCACATGACCGGCAGCGTCACCGCGATGCCCGCGGCCGTCGCCCATAGGGACGCGGCATGCCATCCCTGGGTGGTTGTGAAAACGATGGAAGCCACCGTCAGCAGGATCGGGAAATGCACCAGGTACAGGCTGAAGGAATAGCGCCCCAGCCACTGGATGGGTGCGGTGGAAAGGAGACGCTGGACCGGGCCCAGGAGGATGGCAGCGGCAAAAAGCATCAGCGCCTCGACCGCGGCCTGTGCGTGGGCGCTGTCGTAGCGCGCGGGCAAGCCGATCTGATCGGCCCACCAGACGAGTGGCGCGACCGGTTCGGCCAGCAGCCGGTAGGATGCCGCCATGGCAGCCAGCACCAATGCGGCCACGCCCCCCAGGCGAAATGCACCACGGGACAGGATGCGGCGGCATCCCGGCGACGCGATCACCGGCGCCAGCATATGTCCGCAAACGAACAGACCCATCGGATTACCAGCGAGGATGGCCAAGAGGCACGCCGAAATCATCCAGTGCCAGCGTCCGGCCAGAGAACGGCATGCCACCAGAGCCATAATGAGCAGAGAGCCGTAAAACT
>DATAZJ010000288.1:0-6689 GCA_036272115.1 Rhodopila sp.
GTCTGCGACCGCGCCGGATCGCCGCACCATTCCGGACGTTGCGAAGGCCGCGGCGCGCCGTTGGATCATCGACAACCAAAGCCGCCTGTATGTGCCCGTCATTGCGATCGCCGAGATCGCGGCTGGGATCGGCGCGCGCGAGGGAGCAGGCGCGTCGCGTCACGCCGTTGATCTGGCGGCTTGGCTCAAGGCTGTCATCAACGCCTATCCCGAGCGTTTGCTGGCGTTGGACGTTGAGGCGGCTCTGCATGCTCGGGTATTCAGTCGCAAGGTTCGGGAGGCGGGCGTCGCGGTTGGGTTCGCGGATTTGACCGTTGCCTGTATCGCCCGTGCGCATGGGTTGGTCGTTGCCACGCGAAATCGCCGGGACTTCGATCCGATGGGTATCGACACGGTGGACCCGTTCGCCACGTGAGCGGCATTCGCCATCGACGCGGGGACGTCTTATGGTCGGAGCCAACGTGGTTTCGAGATGAGGTTTTCCCCCGATGACGACCCCTTTGGCGGGCATCACCGTCCTGGATTTCGGCCAGATTTTTCAGGGCCCCTATGCCACCATGCTGATGGCGAAGGCCGGCGCCGACGTGATCAAGATCGAGCCGCCGGGCGGTGAGCCGCTGCGCAAGCGGGTCCTGGCGACCGGCAAGGGCGATACCACGCTGCCCATGGCGATGCTGAATGCCAACAAGCGGGCGGTGACGCTGAATTTGAAGTCCGATCTGGGCAAGGACCTGCTGAAGCGGATGGTCGCCAGGGCCGATGTGCTGCTGGAGAATTTCTCGCCCGGCACGCTGGATGGTCTCGGGGTTGGGTATGACGTGCTGAAGGACGTCAATCCTCGGCTGGTTTACGCGACGGGGACGGGGTTCGGCATCAGCGGGCCGGATCGGGACAATCTGGCGATGGATTTCACCATCCAGGCGGCGTCGGGGATCATGAGCGTGACGGGCGACCCGGACGGGCCGCCGATGAAGGCCGGGCCGACGCTGGTGGACTTTATGGGTGGCATTCACCTGTATGCGGCGGTGATGACGGCGCTGCTGCAACGGACGGCGACCGGGCAGGGGCAGTTGGTGGAAGTGGCGATGCAGGAGACGGTGTACCCGACCCTGGCGTCCAGCTACGACTACCATCTGCGCACGGGCAACGTGCCGCCTCGGGCGGGGAACCGGCAGGCGGGGTTGTCCAGTGCGCCGTATAACGCGTTCCAGACCAAGGATGGCTGGGTCGCGATCCATGTGGTCACCGAGGCGCATTGGCAGAATCTGCTGCGGGCCATGGGGCGGGCTGACCTGCTGGACGATCCGCGGTTCACCACCAACCCGGCGCGCACCGAGAACATGGCGGCGACCGAGGCGCTGGTGACCGCGTGGACCATCGGTCTCGGCAAGGCGGAGGTCGCCGCGGCGGCGAAGCGTTACCGTATTCCGGTGGCGCCGGTGCGCAATGCGATCGAGGTGATGAACGACCCGCATATGCATGAGCGGGGGATGCTGCAACGGATCGACCATCCGTCGCTGGGGCCGATCGTCGTACCGAACTCGCCGTTACGCCTGCATGGGTCGGAGCGGGTGGAGCCGGTGCCCAGCCCGTCCTTGGGACAGCATAATGCCGATGTGTATGGCGGGTGGCTGGGCCTGGATGTGGCGGCGTTGCAGCAGGCGGGGGCGATTTAAGGTTTCGTGGATAATACCAATCGCCCTTGGTGTTGACCCATCGGCACGGCCGTGCAGCCGTCATGGCGAGCGTAGGCTCGCCATCCATGCCTTTTTTTGGAGGGCCTTTTTTGGAGGCCCACACTGAGAGGCGTGGACAGCGGGCCTTCGCCGCTATGACGATGAACGGCTGGCGGCTCTCGCCAAACGCTTCGGTTATTTCCCGGCGAGCCCTAAACCGAAATCCGGTCGATCTCCGCCAGGTCCTCGGCGGTCAGCTTCCAGTCGCCGGCCTTCACGTTCTGGTCCAGTTGTTCGGGGCGGGTGGCGCCGGCGATGACGCTGGCGACGGGGCTTTGCGCCAGCAGCCAGGAAAACGCCAGTTCCAGCATCGTGCGGCCGCGGGATTCGGCAAAATCGCCCAGTTTCTCGGCGACTTCCCAGTTGCGTTCGGTCAGGTAACGGTCGGCCAGGCGCTGGGTCTTGGCGAGGCGGGTGCCGGCGGGCAGCGGGGTGTTACGGCGGTATTTGCCGGTTAGCAGGCCGCTGGCCAGTGGGAAATACGGCAGCAGGCCAAGGCCCAGCTTGCGCGCGGCGGGCAGCAGTTCGGCTTCCGGGGTTCGGTGGATCAGGGAAAATTCGTCCTGGCAACTGACGAAGCCGTTCAGGCCGGCGGTGCGGGCGGTCCAGGCGGCCTCGGTCATTTCCCAGGCCGGGAAGTTGGAGCAGCCGATATAGCGCACCTTGCCCTGGCGGATCAGGTCGTCGAGCGCGCGCAGGGATTCCTCGATGGGCGTGCGCGGATCGGTGCGGTGCATTTGATACAGGTCGATCCAGTCGGTTTTCAGCCGCCGCAGACTGTCCTCGACCGCCGTCATGATGTAGTGGCGGGAGCCGCCGATCTTTTCGCCACTGTCGTCCATCGGGGCGGCGAATTTCGTCGCCAGAACGATGCGTTTGCGGTCGTCGCCGAGAATGCGGCCCATCACCTCCTCCGACCCGCCGCGTTCGCCGTAGACGTCGGCGGTGTCGAACAGAGTGATGCCGAGGTCCAGCGCCTTGTGGATCACCGTCTTGGTCGCCGCGTCGTCGATGCGGCCGCCGAAATTGTTGCAGCCGAGGCCAATGGCCGACACGCGCAGGCCGGACTGGCCCAGATTGCGGATTTCCATGGCTTGTGATTCCTGACGGTTGGTTGGGCAGCAGGTTTGCCGTCCGGCGTGACGGCGTCAAACGGTCAGAACACGATCAGCTTGTCGACGCCGGGGCTTCGGTCGGCTGGCGCATCGAAATCCAGGGCCGGGCCGACGGGTACGATGCCGGTCGGATTGATGCGGCGGTGGCTCATGTAATAATGCCGCTTGATGTGGCCGAAATCGACCGTTTCGGCGATGCCAGGGATTTGGAAGATGTCACGGGTGTAGGCCCACAGGTGCTTGTAGTCGACGATGCGACGGATGTTGCACTTGAAATGACCGTGGTAGACGGAATCGAAACGGACCAGCGTGGTGAACAGCCGGATGTCAGCCTCGGTCAGGCTGTCGCCGCACAGATAGCGTGACTGGGACAGGCGACCTTCCAGCCAGTCCAATGTCTCGAACAGCGGCACGACGGCGGCTTCGTAGGCGGCCTGGGTGATAGCGAAGCCGGCCTTGTAGACGCCGTTGTTCAGCGTGTCGTAGACCCGTTGGTTGATCGCATCGATATCGCCGCGTGCCGCTTTCGGATAGTAGTCGCCCGGCTTGGCGCCGGCCTGGTCGAACGCCGAACCCAGCATGCGGATGATGTCGGCGGATTCGTTGTTGACGATGGCCTGGGTGTGCTGGTCCCACAGGATCGGCACTGTTGCTTTGCCGGAATAGCTGGAGTCCGCGCGGGTGTAGAGCTCGTGCACCGAACGGCTGTTGTAGAGCGGGTCGGGGATGACACCTTCGCCGGCGTTGAAGGTCCAGCCGTTCTCCGCCATCAGCCAATGGGTGACCGAGATCGGAATGATGTCCTGCAGGCCCTTCAGCGCCCGCATGATCAGCGTCCGGTGCGCCCACGGACAGGCGAGCGACACATACAGGTGATAGCGTCCCGCCATCGCCCGGAATCCGTCCTGGCCGGTCGGGCCAGGCCGAGCATCGGGGGTGATCCAGTTGCGGAACGCGCTGTCGCGACGCTCGAAATGACCGTCCTTGGCCGCCGCCTGCTCGTTTTCCTGCCATACGCCGTTGATCAGCAGCCCCATCCATATCTTCCCTTCGGTCTATGCGCCGTCACCGCGGGGAACGCGGCGCGGCGTCATCCGGTAGCCTGTGCACACCGGCGGGAGATTGCCGCGTCGCCGCGCCGCCCGCAATGACGGGTGTCAGGGGCTGGCGGCAAACCGCCGGGTTGCGGGATCAAGGGCGATCTCCTGCACCAGTTTCCGGGTCATCGCTTCGCCGAAGGTCGCGAAGTCGTGTACTTCCAGTACAAAGCTGCCCGGGCCGCCGGTTACATTGTCGCGGTAGTAATTGGCAAGGCCGCCTGGCGGCTGGACATGGGCGAATGTCCAGGAGACAGGGTGGTCGTTGATGATCGCCAGCCCGTTGATCGTGATGCCGGCTTTCAGGGCGTCATCCCGAGCGGCGGTGATTTCGCGGCCGGCATTGTTGGTGCCATCGCCGCAGACGTCGATCACGTGGCGTGGGGCGTTCATGCCGCTCTCGGCGAGCAGTTGCACCGCCTGATCCACTCCCGAACTGATCGCGGTGCGGCCCCAGAAGGATCGCGGCGCGGCGGCCAATCGATCCACGAATGCCTGTGCCGAGGCTTTGTCAGCGATAACCGTCCAATCCAGCACGGTATGGACCTCCTGCGTGCCGGCGAATTCCACATAGGCGACGGCGATCTTGCCGGCGGATCCGCCATGGATGGCATCGAGCACTGTCGGATTGGTGAAGGCGCTGGCGTAACCGTCCTTCTCCAGCTTGAATTCACTGTCGTCGATGCTGCGGGAGACGTCGGTGACCAGCACCAGCGCGACATCCACGTCATCGGCCCTGGCCGAGCCGATTGCGGCGAACGGCAGCAGCAGAGTCAACGGAAGCAAGACCATCCGAAACATCGGAACAAGCCCCCCGCGCGCAATCTGGTGAGCCTTTATCTCAGCCCGTGGCGCATCCTTTCGTCAAAGGAAATCCATCCCGGCGGCTGGTATTGCGCATCAGAGCCGCGCGATCTGTCGAAGTTTTGTCCGAATGACCGATCCGCGCGGGAAATCGCGGTCACCAGGTGACCCGCGCTTTGCCGCGATCGGGCACCAGGCGTGATTACTGGCTGGCCCACACGATGCGGTGAATCCAGGTCACGTCGGTCAGGTCGAAGCTGCGGTCGGCATGTTCGGGGTTCAGGCTTTTCAGTTCGACACGACGGGCGGAGCGGCGGGCCAGTTGCTTGGCCATGACTTCGCCGCCGACGGTGCGGACGACCACGCGGTCGCCGCGGCGGATCGGCGCGGATGGTGAGACGATGACCAGATCGCCGTCGCGAAACACCGGCTCCATCGACTCCCCGCTGATTTCCAGTGCGTAGGCGTTGGGATCGGCGATTTCGGGCAGGCTCACTTCATCCCAGCCGCCGCCGACGGGGTAGCCGCCGTCGTCGAAATAGCCCTCGCCGCCGGCCTGGGCCAGGCCGATCAGCGGGACCCGGCGGGAGACGCCGCGGCCGCCGGCATTGCTGGCCAACGCTCGGGCGCCCGAGACCAGTGAGGAGAAATTCTCCAGCGTGGCGCCTGTCGCCTCCAGCACCTTGGCGACGCTTTCGGTGCTGGGCCAGCGGTTCCGGCCGTCCGGCATGCGCCGCTTGGACGGGTTGAAGGTGGTCGCGTCCAGGCCGGAGCGCTTGGCCAGGCCGGAGGCCGACAATCCGTTTTCAGCGGCCAGGGTGTCGATGGCACGCCAGACATCTTCGTGTTTCATTCAGGTGGGTCCCGCCAGGAGGCGACTCGATTGCGGGACGATTATCCTAGGAATTGGCGCTGAATGGAATAGGAAAATCAACCATATTTACTTGCAGTCGTATGCAACCTATGGTAATGGAAACAAGCGGGTTACTCGCGTCTAAATTTGAAGTGGAAACGCACTTTATGTCCATTGCCGGCCATCAGTTTTTGATCGCGGATCAGGTCCGGGTCCAGTCCGGACCCCCGACGGAACCGTTTCGCGACGCGCAGGAAGCGTGGATGTGGACGATGGCCGCGTTGATTGCCCGGCGGGAAGGGGCACGGTTTTCCGCGCGGAAAGGGATGGTGAGCCGGCCATGCGAGCCGGATGACGTGGTCAAGTGCCTCGACGGGTTGTATCGCCAGCGACGCATCGAGCTTGCGCATGCGCGGGTACTGCGCATCTGGGGGGAGCGACAAATGGCGCCCAGTGCGGTGGTCGCGGCGGAGCGTCACGACCGTCGGTTGTGGATTGAGGCGCTGGAACGTCTTGAGTGGCCCCTGCGTATCAAGGGGATTGTCACATAAAGTTTTCAATGTAGGAAAATTATCGTTGACAATGTCCCTAAGATTCTCGTAATGTTCTTCTGTCAACGGGCGAGGTGCGCCTGTTGACGATCTCCTCCCCCAAACTTGTAGCCGCTACCTTCGGGTGGCGGCTTTTTTTATGAAGGAACGCCGTCATGGCTTTCGCCATCCGCAATCTTTCGGTTCTTGCCTATGCGAACGGTTTCACCCTGTGGCACTACAAATCCGGCAAGGACAAGTTGGACGCCGTGAGCGGCGGCAATTATCTCGCGGATGCCAGCGACATGCTGACGCCGGGCGACCTGATCATGGTCACCGCGGCCGACGGGGCGCGAATCATTTGTGTGACGCTGGCCGATGTCGAGACCGTGGTTACGGCGCCGCTGTCGTAGAGCGAGGCCGGGCTAACTCTACGACATAGAGGTCTGCTCACGCGATCGACGCGTTCGGCCTTAGGCGATCACCGTCGGCGTTGCCCGCTTCAGGATATCGGTCGCGTGACGGTGCTGTCCGGCCTCGGTGATGACGAATCC
>DATAZJ010000289.1:0-3960 GCA_036272115.1 Rhodopila sp.
CGCCTCCGGGATCACGCCATTCGACCGCGTCCTGCAGACGGGTGATGGAGCGTCACGATTGCTAAACCCGGCAACCCGGCATGGCGCGGCGCTGTTGGATCAGATGATCGACCACCAGGCCAGGATTATTGCGTACAACAATGATTATCGGCTGATGATGCTGACCATCGTGCCGCCATTGCTGCTGCTGGGATTCATGCGACGACACGCGAGGCCGGTCGCGGCGGAATAATCGGCCGCTGAATTCCTGTGCCGCAATCACCAACCGGCGCGGGAAAGCCGCAGAATTGTTTGCGATTTTGGCATGTTGCCACGCGCACGGCCGGTCGTTCCCGGGAACGACGCCCCCTGCGTATGTGCGTATCCGCAAATACTATCCCGCTTCATGTCGGCAATCGTCATCGCGTGAACGGTCGGTTAACCGGATTGATTTATAGGGCTGTATTGAACGAGGCAGCCAATCGGTCCTCGGCACCTCGAGACGGAGCCGCTTTGCGAAGTGTCCGTCAGTCTGCCGGCAGAACGCTCAGGCACAGACTTCATGTCGGTTCGCGCCCGGTGCAACGATCGCCCATGCGAACCAGCCAGGACGACCGCAATGCTTACGATCCTCAAGAACATGCGTGCGTTGATCCGCGATGAGCGTGGCGTGACCGCAATGGAATATGGCCTGATTGCCGGGCTGGTCGCAGTCGTGATCGTCGGTTCTGTAACGACACTCGGCACGTCCCTTAGTACGACGTTTACCACTGTTGCCGCCGCCCTGCCGTGACCGCCCCGCCTGACGCGGTGACCGGAGCATTCCAACGACGTCAGATAACCTGGTGACCAGTTCCGCCCGATCGAACGCGCCGAAACGATTTGGCGCGGCCCTGGTTGGCCACGTCCTCCAGCACGTCGTTACAAAGACGAACTGTGTGATCAAGCCGGCGGATCCTGACCATGCGCAGGCCGAGCCGCCGGTAGCGTCGTTCCATCTGCGCCAAATGTGGACAAGCCCGAGCGTTGTCGCGCAAAAGCCCGCCATGCCTGATCCAGCAACCGATCTGCCGCGAATCCGCAGGTGAAAGCCGCCGTCATTGGAATCTCCGGGCCGGAACTCCTCGCCGCGGAAGCAGCCTTGTTCCGCGCACAAACGCCTGCCGGCGTCATCCTGTTTGCCCGCAACCTCGTGGACCGACCGCAGCTCGCCTCACTGATCGCGGCACTCCGGCGCGTGCTGCCGCCGAATGCCGTGTTCATGGTGGATCAGGAAGGCGGCCGGGTCGCTCGGTTGCGTCCGCCCCACTGGCGCGCCCATCCGCCCGCCGCCTCGCTCGGAACCGTCCGCCGTGCCTGGCTCAGTGGAGCCCTGATCGGTCTCGACTGCGCGGCCTCCGGGTTCAACACCGTCGCAGCCCCGGTGCTCGACCTGCGGATCCCGGACGCCCACGACGTCATCGGCGACCGCGCCTTCGCCGAGGATCCAGCCCAGATCGCTCGCCTCGCTCGGGCCTTCGCCGAGGGACTGCTCGCCGCCGGCATACAACCGATCGGCAAGCATGCGCCCGGCCACGGCAGAGCGCGTGTCGACAGCCACCTGTCTCTGCCCACGGTGCAGGCGAACCATCTCGATGCCGACCTGCTGCCATTCGCTGCCAATGCCGATCTGCCCTGGATGATGACCGCCCACATCGTCTACCCGGCTTTCGACCCAGACCGTCCCGCGACCCTCTCCCCGGTGATCATCCAGCAGATCATTCGCCAGCGAATCGGCTTCCAGGGCGTGCTCGTCACCGACGACCTCGCGATGAAGGCACTCGCCGGAGAGCCCGCCGATCTCGCCATCCAGGCCCTCGCTGCCGGCTGCGACCTGGCACTTTATTGCAGCGGGGAGTATGCCCCGACTGAGGCGTTGTTGCAGCATTGCCCGCCGCTGTCCGATCAGGCCGCACAACGCCTGAGCCAGGCAAGGGCGAAAGCGGCACGCCGGCGACTCGACCTGGATGCTGAGGCACTCGCGCAGGAGCGCGACCGGAGTTTGACATGATCACCGAAACCGTCATGCCGGTCCGCATGATGACCGGCTGCACGACATGAGCACCGATTTCATCCTGCAGGCAGTGCTGGCCATCGTGCCGGTCATCTTCGCCATCACCCTGCACGAAACCGCGCATGGTTGGGCGGCGTTGGCTCTTGGCGATACGACCGCGCGCGACCAGGGCCGGCTGACCCTCAATCCGCTCAAGCACATCGACCGCATGGGCACGATCATCCTGCCAGGCCTGTTGCTGATCACCCAGCTGCTGACCATCCACAAAGTCGCGTTCATGTTCGGCTGGGCCAAGCCGGTGCCGGTCTCGGCCTGGAAGTTCCCCAACCCGAGGCGATACATGGCCATCGTTGCGTTGGCTGGCCCGGCGATGAATTTCTTTCTGGTCTGGGTCACGGCGCTCGCGCTACGCGGGCTTGCCGACGCCGATACCGGCGCCTGGCTGTCGACGGTTCTGTTCGATTTCATGCTGGTCAACATGGTGCTGGGACTGTTCAACCTGTTGCCGATACCGCCACTGGATGGCGGCCGGGTCCTCGTTGGCCTGCTGCCCGAGCCACTGGCCCGCTCCTGGGCCGGTCTCGAGCGCTACGGGTTGATCATCGTGCTGGTATGCATCCTGGTGTTGCCCAATGTGCTTGGCATCAATCCGATCAATGACGCATTGAACGTTGTGTTGCCCAAGGCCTTCCGTCTCGTGTTCTGGCTCGCCGGGTACCATGAGTGAGGCCCGGTTGACCGCCGGGGACAGCATCGGCGATCCCCCCGCCACCGACGTCCTGCTGCTGAAACTGGACGGCTTCGAGGGTCCGCTCGACCTGCTGCTCGACCTCGCGCGCGCCCAGAAAGTCGACCTGGCGAAAATCTCCATCCTGGCGCTGGTCGATCAATACCTCGCGGTGATCGAGGGCGCCCGCAAGGTGCGCCTGGAACTTGCCGCGGAATGGCTGGTCATGGCCGCCTGGCTCACCTGGCTGAAATCCCGCCTGCTGGTGCCCGCCGCGACCGACGAGGCCGACGACCCCGAACAAATCGCCGAAATGTTGACCGAGCGGTTGCGCGCGCTGGAACTCGTCCGAGCCGCCGCCGCCTGGCTTGGTAGCCGGCCAATCCTCGGCCTCGATGTCTTTACCCTGGGCGCACGAGAAGACCACACGGTCATCGACAATTCCCGGCTGGTCATCGACCAGGCCGCTTTCCTGGCATCCTATCTGCGCAGCCGGCGGCGAGGCACAAAGCGTGTCGCCTACCAGCCCAGAAAACTGTCATGGTTTACCGTCCAGGATGCCCTGCAACGGATGACCTCCCTGCTCGGCTCGATGCCCGATTGGGCCACCCTGGAACAATTCTTGCCGGAGATCCGCCCCAGTCAGCCGGACAGCCGTCTGGAGCAACGTGCCGCCATGTCCAGCACGCTGATTGCCGGGCTGGAACTCGCCCGCGGCGGCCATCTCCGGCTGCGTCAGGAGGCTGCCTTCGGTCCAATCCTCGTGGGCCGCGGCGCCGATGTTTTGGAGGATGAGGCATGACCGATGCCCGGACAGAGATCCCTGCCGATCATGACGCCGAGCAGATCGAAACCGGGTCCGTGCCCGTCGGCGCCGGCGAGAACGCCCGGGGTGAGGCTGATCTGACCCACCAGGCCGTGGTTCCGTGCGGCGCTGAGGAAACCGCTGCCGCGGTCGGCGATGCCGATCTGGCGGCGAACGCTACGCCCGATCCAGCCACGTCTGACGGCGGCCCCGAATCTCAGGACGGCGGGGAAACGGCAAAAGAGGCTGATGCCGACCCGGCGCACCCGGTTGACGCCGACACAACGTTCCACCCCGACGCCGATTCTGCGCTCAAAGACGACATGGTCACAGCGTCCGACGCCGAGTCTGCGCCCAGAGCCGACAAGGTCACCGCGTCCGACGCCGACTTAATCA
>DATAZJ010000290.1:0-3208 GCA_036272115.1 Rhodopila sp.
CGGGATCGAAACGGAACATCGGCGTCGCCATGGTCGTTCCCCTACCAGTTGGTGTTGAAACCCGCGAATGTGTGCGGGATACGGCGGATATCGCTCACCAGCTCCTTCGCCAGCCCCGGCGCGATGCCCGCCGGAAAATGCAGATCGATGGAGTCAGCCACACCGCCGAACCGTTCCTCGATCGCCTTGGCCAAAACATCATAAGTGCCGCAGGCAGCAAAAATTCGCACGGTATCGTCAGAAACTTCCGCCCCCATCCGGTCCCACTGCCCCTCCACCGACATCCGATGCAGCTTCGCACTCAGATCTTCCAACCCATGCAGCGCCAGGATCGGCAGATACGTCCGCGTGGACCCATAAAAACCGATCCGCCGCCGAGCCTTTTCCATCTCAGCGGCAACCGTCGCTTCATCCGGCCCAGTGCAGACAAATCCCCCGCCATGCACATCGAAATTCAACCGAGACCGCCCGCTGCGCCGCATCCCCTCCATCATCTGCGGCATGCAAACCTGCTCCAGATACGCCCGCGAGCACAACGGATGCAGCCGCACCCCGTCACCAACCTGCCCGGCGACCCGCAGCATCGCCTCCCCCACCGCCGCCACGGTCACCGGCACCATCGGCAGCCCCGTCGGCTCCGGCGAGAAATCCGGGGTCATCAACGTCAGCTTGTAATGCGGACTGTCGAAATTCAGCCGCCCCCGCGTCTCCCACGCCGTCCACACCGCCCGCAACGCCTGCACGTAGTCCCGCATCCGCGGCGCCGGTGCGGTCCAGGCAATGCCGAACCGCCGCTCATTATGCCCCTTCACCTGGCTGCCCAGCCCCAGAACGAAACGACCGCCCGAGTTGGCCTGAATATCCCAAGCCTGCTGCGCCAGCGTCGTCGGACTGCGCGGAAACGCCACCGCAACGGACGGCGTCAGTTCCACCGCCTGAGTCGCCAACCCCGCCAGCGCCAGCGGCACCAGTGGATCATGCCCGAGTTCCACCGTCATCAGCGCATCGAACCCGGCGGACTCCGCGGCGACAGCAGCCGGACCAACATCCCGCCAGTGCCGCTGCGGCAGGATCGTATAGACGCGCATCAGCCGCGCGCCAGCCGGCGTTCGACGAATTCCAGCCGATCCTGCCCCCAGAAGATTTCGTCGCCAATGACATAGCCGGGCGCCCCGAATACATTCCGGTCCAGCGCCCACTTCGTATCTGCCACCCTCCGTTCAGCCCAGCGCGGCTCCGCCCCCAGCTTCATCACCTGATCCGCGTCCAACCCGATCTCGGTAATGAACGACGCCAGCGTCGCCGGATCGGCCGGATTCTTCTCCTCCTGCCACAACGCCTTCAGGATGCGATGTGCCAGCTTGATCGCCGGTTGATCGCCCACCGTTTCCCGCAGCGCGATCACACAGCCCGAGGTCAGCGCCTCACTGGACGGAAAAAACTTTGGCTCGACATGGATCGGCGCACCCAGATGATCGCGCCAACGCGCCAACTCCTGCATCCGGTAGAACTGCCGCTGCGGCGACCGCTTCGGCAACGGCAACCCGCCCGACTGGGCAAAAATCGCCCCGAAATCAACCGGATAAATCCGCAGCGAGGCACTATGGGCCATCGCCATCGCCTCAATCCGAGCCGCGCCCAGATGCGTCCAGGGCGAGTTCAGCGAGGCGTAGTAGTCGATGTGCAGGCCCATCCGTTTCCTCCAATGGCATTGACCGGCGATCCTGATGGACCCGGCGGATTGGCACAAGTCGGGCCAACCGGCCTAGGATGACGCAACGAAGGGGTCAAACGGCATGAAATGGACCATCGGCGACGTCACGGTCACCAAAATCGTCGAACTGGAGATGACCGGCGGGTCACGCTTCCTGCTACCCCAGGCAACGCCGGAGGCCGTCCTGCCGATCGCCTGGCTGCAACCGCATTTCGCCGACGAAAACGGCCGTCTGCGCATGAGCATCCACAGTTTCGTCGTCGAAACGCCAGATCGCCGCATCGTCGTCGACACCTGCCTCGGCAACGATAAGCAGGGCCGCCGCATTCCGCACTGGAACGACCGAGACGGCCCGTTCCTCGCCGACCTCACCAATGCCGGTTTCCGTCCGGAATCGATCGACACAGTCCTCTGCACCCACCTCCACGTCGACCATGTCGGCTGGAACACCAGGCTGGTCGACGGCAAATGGGTGCCGACCTTCCCCCGAGCCCGCTATCTGATGGGCCGCACCGAGTACGACCACTGGCGCACCGTCAAAGACCGCCCCGACATGGCCAACATTCTCGCCGATTCCGTCACACCGATCATCGAATCCGGCCTCGCCACCATGGTCGAGACCAACGAACGCATCTGCGACGAAATCACCCTGGTTCCGACCCTGGGCCATACCCCCGGCCATGTCAGCGTCATGATCCAGTCGAAAGGCGAGCAAGCCCTGATCACCGGCGATTTCATGCACCACCCCTGCCAGATCGCCCACCCCGAGTGGAGCACACTCGCCGACAGCGACCCCGACCAAGGCATCGAAACCCGCCGCCGCATGTTCCAACGCCTCGCCGGCACCCCGGTGCTGATCATCGGCACCCATTTCGCCGGCGCAACCGCCGGGAAGCTGGTAACCGATGGCGACACCTACCGCTTGGATACCTGACCGCCGCCCAATCCCGTCATGGCGGGCGCAGGATCCTCATCCAAGTTCCCGATACGATCGAGAAGCCGACGGCGCTAACCAAGCAGCCTAAGCCGTCAGCGTGAACCCCTCATACCCATTCGCCGCGATCGCATCGCACCGCCGCTTGTAACCGGCGAAACCACCGACATACGGCATGAACACCCGCGGCTTGCCGGGAATATTGGCCCCCACATACCAGGAATTCGCCAATGGATACAACGTGCTATCCGCCACCTCATTGACGTGCTCCACCCAGGCATCCTGCGCCGCTCGGTTTGCCTCGATCCGACTGAAACCATGCGTCCGCATATGCGTCAGGCAATCGGCGATCCAGTCGGTATGCTGCTCGATCGCCAGGATCATCTGGGTCTTCACGGACGGACTGCCGGGCCCCGTCACAACGAACATGTTGGGAAACCCCGACACCATCAGCCCCAGATACGTCCGAGGCCCAGAATCCCACTGATCCGCCAGCGCCGGCCCGCCCTCAACCCGAACATCAATCTCCCGCAACGCCCCGGTCATCGCGTCGAACCCGG
>DATAZJ010000291.1:0-3535 GCA_036272115.1 Rhodopila sp.
CGCATCGGCATTGGCCGGCCGCAGTCGGTGATTGGCCGTTCCACCGTCCCTGCCATGCAATCCGGCATGTACTGGGGCTATATCGGCCTGATCGAGGGCCTTCTAACACGGATCAAAACCGAATTCGGCGGCCCCATGAAGGTCGTCGCCACCGGCGGATTGGCTCCTTTGTTCGCCGAGGGAACCCTGATGATCGAGCACATGGCGCCCGATTTGACTTTAGATGGCCTGCGGATGTTGGCGGAGCGCAACCCAGCGCCCACATTACCCCGGGAACGAACGCGACTCATTGACCAAGACTGAAACTGAATAACGGAACGAAACCTTAAGTATGGACTCAGAAACAGGCGAACTGGCCTTCCTGCCGCTTGGCGGGACGGGCGAAATCGGCATGAACCTCAACCTGTACCGCTGGCGGGAGGGGAATGCCGAGAAATGGTTGGCCGTCGATTGCGGCATCGGCTTCGGCGGCAGCGAACTGCCCGAGGTCGAGGTCATGATGGCCGATCCGAGCTTTATCGCCGACCGCAAGGATAAGTTGCTGGGTCTGGTGATCACCCATGCGCATGAAGATCACATCGGTGCGGTCGCCTGGCTGTGGCCGCGGCTGAAATGCCCGGTCTACTGCACGCCGTTCGCCGCCGCGGTGCTGCGCCGCAAGCTGGGTGAAAACGGCTTGGCCAACCAGGTGAAGATTCACGTCATCCCGACCGGCGGGTCGATCGACCTGAAGCCGTTCGCGCTGCGGTTTATCCGCCTGGCGCACTCGATCCCGGAGGCGCAGGCGCTGGTGATCGACACGCCGGCCGGCACGGTGCTGCACACCGGCGACTGGAAACTGGACGCCAACCCGCTGCTGGGGCCGCCGACCGACGAGGCCGCGCTGGCCGCGATCGGCGACAAAGGCGTGTTGGCGATCGTCTGCGATTCGACCAACGCAATGGTGGAGGGCCACTCCGGCAGCGAACTCGACGTCCGCCGCACCCTGTCGGCGCTGATCCGCGACCTTACCGGCCGCGTCGCCGTCACCTGCTTCGCCAGCAATGTCGCGCGCATGGAATCGATCGCCCTGGCTGCTCGCGATGCCGGCCGCAGCGTTGCCATCGTCGGCCGCTCGATGCGCAACATCGATGCCGCCGCACGCGACTGCGGCTACTTGAAGACGCTACCGCCGTTCCTGACCGAGGACGACATCGACGACGTCGCCGACGACAACCTGCTGATGCTGATCACCGGTAGCCAAGGCGAGGCACGCAGCGCGCTGTCCCGCATTGCGCGGGACGATCATCCTCGGGTGTCGCTGGGGGAAGGCGATACGGTGATCTATTCGTCGCGGATGATTCCGGGGAATGAGCGGGCGATCGGCACCGTGCAGGACAACCTGGTGCGTCGGGGCGTCCGGCTGATGACCGACGACGATCACCTGGTGCATGTGTCCGGCCATCCCGCCCGGGATGAGCTGCGGCGGATGTACCGGCTGGTGAAGCCGCGCTATTCGGTGCCGGTGCATGGCGAGTGGCGGCATCTGTCGGCGCACGCCGAACTCGCCCGGGAAGCCGGGGCGACGCCGTTCATGATGGAAGACGGCGACATTCTGACGTTGTACCCCGGCCGCCCGGCCATCACCGACAGCGCCCCGGTCGGACGGCTGGTGCTGGACGGCACGCGGCTGGTGCCGCTGAAGGGGGAGGTGATGTCGGCTCGGCGGCGGATGCTGTTCAACGGCATCGTCGTGGCGAGCATCGCGGTGGATCAGGGCGGTAATTTGCGTGGCAGGCCCCGGGTGAGCGCGCCCGGGCTGTTGGACCCGGAGGACCCCGAGACGGATCGGGTTGTGGCCGATTTCGCCGACTCGCTCGAGGACTTGCCGGCGAACCTGCGACGCGACGATGCAGCGCTGCAAGATGCTGCCAAGTCGGCATTGCGCCGCACCTTGGGCCGCAAGCTCGGCAAGCGGCCAATGGTCGACGTGCATCTGATCAGGGTCTGAATCCGATGAACTGGTTCACGGGCAGCGTCCTGTTCATCATGATCTGGTGGACGGCGCTGTTCGCGGTGCTGCCGTTCGGCACCAAGCCGATGGTTAAGGCCGATGCCGTCAGCGGCTGGCGCGGCGCACCGGAGCGACCGGGAATACTGCGCAAGGTTATCGTTACCACGATAATCGCAAGTGTTCTGTGGACCGGCAGTTACTTGCTGATCCAGAGCGATTACGTCAGTTTCCGCCACGGCTATTTCGCCGAACCGGAAGACTGATTCACATTGTTTTTTATGATTTTTGCGGCGCCTACCCCGCCTCGGACAGGCGGAGGAACGTGTCCTCGGCCTGCCGGGCGGATGGCGTTTCCTCCCCAAACCTGGCCTGCCTACCCGTTGGTATGCTGCCGTCGCCTAGTTACCCAAAGTCACCGGCGCTGTCACGTGATATTGTCAAGTTTTCAAGGGATGTCGCGAAGTTTATTGCGTGGAACCATTGTGCAACGCACCAAACTTTCAATTCCTACTGATTAAGTTACTTTATGCTGCGCCGCAACATTTGTCTTACCCCCAATTACTTGCCCTGTCTCGTGTGCCGCAGGACGGGGTGATGGCCAGGGCGGTAGCAGGTTTCCTCCAAACGCGTTACGACCCTTCGCTGGCTGAACCTAGAACGGAATCCGATCCCGATGCGCCTGTCCCGCGGCTTTATCCCCACGATGAAGGAAACGCCCAATGAGGCACAGATCGCCTCTCACCGGCTGATGCTGCGGGCTGGGCTGGTGCGGCAGACATCGGCCGGCATTTACGCCTGGCTGCCGCTGGGCCTGCGGGTGCTGCGCAACATCGAGCGGATCGTCCGGGAAGAGCAGAACGCCGTCGGCGCCCAGGAAATCCTGATGCCGACGATCCAGCCGGCCGAGTTGTGGCGGGAAAGCGGGCGGTACGAGGATTACGGCAAGGAGATGCTGCGCATCACCGATCGGCACGACCGCGACATGCTGTACGGCCCGACCAATGAGGAGATGATCACCGACCTGTTCCGACAGTCGATCCGCAGCTACCGGGAACTGCCGCAGATCCTTTACCACATCCAGTGGAAGTTCCGCGATGAGGTGCGCCCCAGGTTCGGGGTCATGCGCGGCCGCGAATTCCTGATGAAGGACGCCTATTCGTTCGATCTGGATCATGACGGCGCGGTGGTCAGCTACCGGAAGATGATGCTGGCCTATATGCGCACGTTCCAGCGCCTGGGGCTGAAGGCGATTCCGATGGAGGCCGAGAGCGGGCCGATCGGCGGCGACCTGTCGCACGAGTTCATCATTCTGGCGTCCACCGGTGAGAGCCAGGTGTTCTATGACGCGGCGTTTGAGGAGATCGACTATCGCAGCGGCGGCACTGGCGGCTTCAGCCACGCCAGCGCGTCGGACCTGGAACGGTTTTTCAAGGAAATGACCACGCACTACGCGGCAACCGACGAGAAGCACGACACGGCGAAGTGGGAAAAGGTGGATACCGCGCGCCGTCGCGAGGGCCGCGGCATCGAGGTGGGCCACAT
>DATAZJ010000292.1:0-2556 GCA_036272115.1 Rhodopila sp.
GGCATAACCTGGAAGTTCATGATCGTCTGGAAGAACGGCGTGACCGCATCATAGTAGCCGTTCGCGGAGAAGACCTTCAGGTACGGGTTCAGCGCCATCGCCGCTGCCAGGTCGCCGGCCGTGTACAGGCTTTCAGGTCCGCCTTTCTCGGCGCCGGTCGGATCGACATGGCTGAAATCCCAATTGAGGAACGCCTGGTCGTTTAGGTCGACGAAGGGCGAGGTCGATGTGTACTTCAGCTCATCATTGAGATAGACGTTCCACATCGCGGTATAGACACCACCGATCGCGGTCATCGTCGGATCATTACCCCCGGAATCCGGAGCCACGGCCGCGGCAATCCCGGTATCCGCCGCGGTGACGCGACCGTCGTAGGCGCCCAGGGCGACCCCTTCATCCAGCAGCAGGCTGGAAAGGAACACGCTGCCATCCCCGCTCGAAATATCGAGCCGCCAGTACTTCAGGACGGTCGGCGGGATGCCGAGAAACGCACTGAGTTTCTGCAGAACGCCGGGGTCCACGGTCGGAAAGGTCGCCAGCGCCGGCGCATAGGCCTGCTGGGCGAAGGCGGTGACCTGCTGCATGAAGGTGGGCAGGTCAGCAGGCGGGGGCGTCAGCGTCACCTTGTTATGGAACCAGGCATCGGCGGCGAATGTCGGTAGCATGCCGACGGGATTGCCGGCCTGCCCGTAGTCCAGGATCGACGATTGCAAAACGATCCCGTTCAGGTCCACGCCATCCTCATGCAACAGCCACGTCAGCACGCAGGTGCGCGGCGTGCCGTAGGACTCCCCGAACAGGAACTTGGGGGAGTTCCAACGATTGTACACGGTCAGGTAGCGCTTGATGAACTGCCTGATCGAGCCTGCATCCTGGTCCACGCCCCAGAAATCCTTGTTGGTGCGCGGGGCGATGGCGGCCGAGTAGCCGGTGCCGACCGGATCCAGGAACACCAGGTCGCTGCGATCCAGCAGGCTGTCCGGATTGTCGATCAAGGCATAGGGCGCGGGCGGGGTGAAAAACGGCATTCCGGTCCGGATCCGGCGCGGTCCGAACGAACCCAGCAGCAGGAACACCGACGACGATCCAGGGCCGCCATTGTAGAAGAAGGTGACCGGACGGCTTGCCGGCCCGGCGTCGTCCACGGTGAACGCGACGTAGAAGATCTTCGCCACTGGCTGCGCGCTGTTCTGGTCTGCGATGACCAGATGACCCGCCCGTGCCGTATAGCGGATCGCAGTCCCGTTGATGGTCGCGGTGTGGTGGGTGACCGCGGCGGTCTCGGTCGTGTCGGTGACAGAATCATCCTTCCCGGCCCCATAGGGCGTCGTATCTACCAGAGGCTGATCCGGCGGGGCCTGCTGCGGGGAAACACGCTGGTTCATCGGCGACCTCCATGCTTCATTGGTCCTGCGTTCGACGCTTCAGATCTCGGCGGCCGCCGGGGCGGCGGCGTGTGCCGCGGCCAGGGCTCTCTGCAGCGCTTGGCCGTTGACGCTGCCGAGGCCCGTACAGGCATCCCAACCAGCGTTGGCCGGATATCCCTTGACGCGGTTGAAGTCGTTGTTCGCCGGGCCGGATGCACCGGAAACGTCACGAAAGACGGAGGCTGGCAGGCTGTAGAGTACCGGGTTCAGATACCCGGCCTGAAATCCGTTGTTGGCATTGATCCGAGCCATGAGACCGGCATAGAGCGGCGCGACGGCGCTGGTGCCGCCGACCGGCTGGGGCGGAGAGCCATTGATCACCTGCAGATACCCGCTGTTTTCGCTGGCGTTGCCCGCGATGTCGGGCACCCCCCGGCCGGGCTTGTCGGTGCCGTTCCTGGGCGGAATCGATACCTCCGCCTGGTAGGAGGGCACGGCAAATCGTGCGCTGACGCCGCCGCCGGTGGCACCGGGGCCGGCCGGCCCGCGATCGTTCCAGACCCATTCGTCGAACGAACCGTTGCCGACATTGCCGATGGTGGTGCCGCCGCAGGCGGTCACCCACACGTCACTCCCGGGATAGCTCACCTGGGGCTGGGTCTGGCTCTCCACGACGGCGCCGGAATCGCCGGAGGAGACGAGAACGGTGATCTTGTTGATGGCCGCGTCCTGGAACAGCTGCGTCAGCTGGCCCCATTCGCTGTCGGAGAAACTCGGCGTCCCCTGATCATCCGGCCCCCAGCCATAGCTGATCGACAGAACGCTCGGTGTCGGATCCCCGCTGCCAGGATGGATCATCTTCTGCAACGCGTGCAGCATGTTCTGCACTTCGCCGCCGGCGAAATAGACCGCAATCGTCGCCTTCGGTGCGATCGCGGCCGCCACCGTGATGTCGAGACCGGTCTCACCATCGGAGCTTCCGGAATTCCGGGTCCCGTCCACCGACACATCGATGATGTGGGGCGCCGGCAGATTCCCCAACGCCGCCATGGTTGCCTGGATATCCGAGGACGCATACCCAGCCGGACCACTGTCCGTCGCCATCTCATAAAGTCCGATGGTTTGACCGGCACCGTCACCTGACGGAAAATGGTAGAGGTCCGCGACCTGGGACGGCGTCAGCGGTTGC
>DATAZJ010000293.1:0-16550 GCA_036272115.1 Rhodopila sp.
TGTGGCTCTTCTGACGCAACGCGCCGTGGAAGCGCGTGCCAGCGCCGCCATGACCAAGGCGATCATCCTCTGGGGCGGGCTGGCGGGGGCGATCGCGGTGACGGCGATCGGCTGGTTCATCACCCGTTCGCTGTCGCGGCAGATCGGTTCGGCCGTGCTGCAGATCCAAAGCTCCTCTTCGGAACTGCGGGTTGCGGCCACGCAGCAGGCCAGCGGCGCGAAGGAACAATCGACGGCGATAACGGAAATCAGCACGACGATCAGCGAATTGCTGGCGACGACGCGGCAGATCGTCGAAAGCGCCCGGCGGGTGGCGCGGAATGCCGAACAGACGGCCGCGTCGTCCCGCCAGGGGCACGGGACGGTCGAACTGACGCATGAGTCGATCGCCGGCATCCGGCGGCAGGTCGACCAGATCGTCGCCCACATGCTGGAACTGGGCAAGAAATCGCAAGAGATCGGCGCCGTCGTCGAAATCGTGTCGGAGCTGGCCGAACAGACCAACATCCTGGCCATCAACGCGACCATCGAGGCGGCCGGCGCGGGTGAGAACGGCAAGCGCTTCGCGGTGGTCGCCGATGAGATCCGCAAGCTGGCCGATCGGGTCGCCGGATCGGCGAAAGAAATCCGCACCCTGATCGAGGACGTCCGTGGTGCGGTGAATACCACGGTGATGGCGACCGAGACCGGGTCCAAGGCTGTCGATGCCGGGTCCCGGCAGTTCGGCGATGTCGCGGCGGCGTTCAAGCAGATTGCCGGCCTGGTTTCCACCACCACCGAGGCGTCGCGCGAGATCGAACTGTCCACGACCCAGCAATCGACGGCGGTGGAGCAGGTCAATATCGCGATCTCCAGCGTCGCCCAGGCCTCGGCGGAGATGGAGGCGAGTGCCGGCCAGACGTCGAAGACCGCCACGCTGCTGGCCGAGTTGCCGCGCGACCTGCTGCGCATCATCCAGCCGCATATGGCCGCCTGACGCATGGCGGCCGATCCGTACCGCTATTTCCGGCTCGAAGCCCGCGACCTACTGGACCAGTGCGCGCAGGCGGTGCTGGAGTTGGAGAAGGGTGGTGCGGTGGTGCCGCTGGTGCAGCGATTGCTGCGCCTGGCGCATACGCTGAAAGGCGCGGCGCGGGTCGTCAGGCAGGCCGGTATCGCCGATCGTGCCCACTTGATCGAGGATGCGCTGGCGCCGCTGCGTGACGCCACGACCGGGCTTAACGGGGGCCAGATCGCACCGATCCTCAACCATCTCGACGCGATCGACGGCCTGGTGCGGCTGCTGACGAGTGGAGAACCGGCGCCGGCCGCCGCGCCCAGGCTGCTGCCGGAAGAAGCCGTGCGGACCATCAGGGCCGATATCGCCGAGATGGACCTGGTGCTCGACGGGGTCGCGGAAACCCACGGGTTGCTGAGCCGGCTGCATCGTGTGGGCCATGGGTTGGAGCAGGTGCAGCAACTCGCCGACGTGCTGAAGGCGCAGTTGGCCGTCCACCTGAGGCCCGGCGGCGGTTCGGAACGGCTGCTCGCGCTGGCCGACGAACTGCACCGCAAGGTCGGAACGGTCGAACGAGGGCTGGGATCGACCGTCGATCAGATGGATCGTGAGTTGCGGCAACTGCGTGACGCGGCGGAGCGGCTGCGCCTGGTGCCGGCGGCAAGCTTGTTCACGGTACTGGAACGAACCGCGCTGGATGCCGCGCGAAGCGTGGGCAAGCCGGTGAAATTCACCGCCGGTGGCGGCGAGATGCGGCTCGATTCGCATATGCTGGGCGCGATACAGAACGCCCTGATCCAACTGATCCGTAACGCCGTGGCGCATGGTGTCGAGCCGCCCGATGCAAGGCGGCGGGCCGGCAAGGCGGCGATCGGAGAGGTTGGCATCGACATCGCGCGGCGCGGCCGGCGGATCGTTTTCACGTGCCGTGACGATGGGGGCGGTTTCGATCTGGATGCCATCCGGCGGGCGGCGGCGGCGCGGCGCGGCATGCCGGGCGCGGATGTCTCCCGGGGCGATGCCTCCCGGGGCGATGCCTCTCTGGCTGATGCCCCTCTGGCCGATGCCCCTCTGGCCGATGCCGAACGGGCCGATGCCGCTGGGCTGATCCGGTTGCTGCTGCACGGCGGGATTTCCACGTCCGAGACGGTGACGGAGGTCTCCGGGCGCGGCATCGGACTCGATGTCGTGCGCGAGGTTACTGAGGGTCTGGGCGGCGAAGTCGGCGTCCGCACGGAGCGGGGCAAGGGAACGGTCATCGAACTGGCTGTGCCGTCGTCGCTCACCGCGCTCGATGTGCTTGTCGTGGAGGCGGGCGACAGCGGCACGGTGGCGATCCCGCTCGATGCGGTTCGCGGCACGGTTCGGATCGGTGCGCAGGACATCGTGCCGGCGGTCCCGGGTGCCGCGGTGCTGTACGGGGACCAGGCGATCGCCTATTGCGCGCTGTCGGCCATTCTGGACGGCGGACACGCGCCGATCGCGGACCGTTCGAGCATGGTCGTCCTGGCCGGGGCCGACGGCCTGGCCGCGATTGGCATCGACCGGCTGCCGGGCACCGCCAACCTCGCCGTCCGGCCGTTGCCCGACCAATTGCGCGTCAGCGCGGTCGTCGCCGGCGTGGCACTGGATGCGGCGGGGAATCCGCTGTTGATCCTGGATCCCGACGGCGTCGTCGCCGCGGTCCGGTTCGGCGCATCCGATGGGCCCGAAGCGTCGCCGCCGCCGGTGCGGACGCGCATCCTGGTGATCGACGATTCGCTCACGACCCGCATGCTGGAACAGAACATCCTGGAATCGGCCGGTTATGAGGTCGATGTCGCGCTGTCGGCCGAAGAAGGCCTGCGAACGGCTCGGCGCACGCGCTATGCGCTGTTCCTGGTCGATGTCGAAATGCCGGGCATGGACGGTTTCACGTTCGTCGAAACCATTCGGTCGGACCCGGTGCTGCACGAAATCCCGGCGATTCTGGTGACGTCCCGAGCGGCGGCGGAGGATATCGGGCGCGGGCGTGCTGTTGGGGCGCAAGGCTACATCGTCAAGAGCGAGTTCGACCAGGCCAGGCTGCTCGCGATGATCAAACCGCTGGTGAGATAGGCTGTGACAAAGATACGCGTGCTTGTGGTCGAGGATTCCCGGACGGTGCGCATGCGCCTGGTGGCGATTCTCTCCGGCGATCCGGACATCGAGATTGTCGGACAGGCGCAGGACGGGCGTCGGGCGATCGAGATGTGCCTGTCGCATCGGCCCGACCTGGTCACCATGGACATGATGATGCCGGTGATGACCGGTCTCGCCGCGACCGAATACATCATGGCGCATTGTCCCACGCCGATCCTGATCGTATCGGCATCGATCAATCGCGGAGAACTGTTCCGGACCTATGAAGCGCTGGCTGCCGGGGCGATCGACGTGCTCGAAAAGCCGACGGGCACCGAGGCGGACGGCGTATGGGAAAGCCGCTTCATCGCGACGGTGAAGCTGGTGTCGCGTATTCGGGCGATCACCCATCTGCGCCGGCGCCTGGCGGATCCGTTGACGCCCGGCTCGACGGCGCCTGTGCCGTCTGCCTTGCCGACGCATGAGGCCGCCGCGGGCCGGCGCTTCGAGGTGGCCGCGATCGGCGCCTCGACTGGCGGCCCCGGGGCGATCCTCGCGATAATGCGGGCGCTGCCGGCCGATTTCCGGCTGCCGATCGTGTTTGTCCTGCACATCAACGAACCGTTCGGGTCGGCCTTTGCGGACTGGCTCGACGGACAGATCGGCCGGCCGGTTGCGCACGCCAGGGAGGGCGATCCGGTGGTGTCGGCGGCCGGGCGGGTCGTCATGGCACCGCCCGACCGGCATCTTACGATACGCGATGGCCGGTTCCACCTGACGCGCGACGCCGAACGCCATTCATGCCGGCCTTCGGTGGATGTGCTGTTCGAATCGGTCGCGGACTACTACGGGCCGGCGGCCATCGGCTGCCTGCTGACGGGCATGGGGCGCGACGGTGCATCCGGGCTGCTGAAGCTGCGCCAGGCCGGTGCCGTGACCATTGCGCAGGATGAGGCGACCTCGGTCATCTACGGCATGCCGCGCGAGGCGGCCCTGCTGAGTGCCGCGGTTCATATTCTGCGGCTCGACGAAATCGCCCCGCGGCTTGTTGGCCTGCAACTGTCCGGACGGGAGATTTCGCGATGACCCGAACGGTTCTTGTCGTCGATGACAGTTTGACCGTCCGGATGGACCTGCTGGATATTCTGGCGGCGGCCGGTCTGCGGGCGCGGGCCTGCGCGAGCGTTGCCGCTGCCCGGCAGGCGCTGGCTTTGGACCGGTTCGGGCTGATCATCCTTGATGTGCTGCTGCCCGATGGCGACGGGATCGAGCTGCTGAAGGAAATCCGCGGCATGCCGTCGGCCGCCGGCACCGCGGTGATGATGCTGTCCACCGAAGCGGAGGTCCGCGATCGGGTTCGCGGCCTGAAGACCGGGGCCGATGAGTATGTCGGCAAGCCTTACGAGCCCATCTATCTGGTTGCGCGTGCCCGCGAACTGGTTCGCGGATCCGGCGCTGGTGAGGCATCCACGGAGCGGACCATCCTGCTGATCGACGACAGCGTCACCTTCCGCGAGGCCTTGAGGGACGAATTGGAGGGCGCGGGATATCGCGTGGTGGTGGCCGTTACTGGCGAGGAAGGATTGCAACTGGCCGCCGAACAGCACCCGGCGGCGATCGTCGTTGATGGCCAGTTGCCTGGCATCGATGGCGCGACGGTCATTCGGCGCATTCGGCTTGACGCGGCGTTGCGCCGTCTGCCGTGCCTGTTGCTGACCGGATCGGATGACCACGATGCGGAAGTCCGCGTGCTGGATGCCGGTGCGGACGCGTTCGCGAAGAAGGACGCGGATGTCGAGGTCATCCTGGCACGGCTGAAGGCCATGCTGCGCAGCGCCGGCGCGCAAAGCGTGGGTCCGGCCATGCCAAGCCTGCTCGGTCCCAAGAAGATACTCGCTGTCGATGACAGCGAAACCTATCTGCAGGCGCTGGCGGGGTCATTGCGTGCGGAGGGATACGAGCTTGTGCTGGCGCGTTCCGGCGAGGAGGCACTGGACATGCTGGCCGTGCAGCGGGTGGATTGCCTGTTGCTCGACCTGATGATGCCGGGGATCGGCGGTCTGGAAACCTGCCGCCGGGTCAAGAGCGTCCCGGTGACGCGTGACATTCCCATCGTCATGCTGACGGCGCTGGAAGACCGCAGCGCGATGATCGAGGGGTTGAACGCGGGCGCCGACGACTATGTCGCGAAATCGGCGGAGTTCGAGCTGCTGCGGGCGCGCGTGCTGGCGCAGATACGGCGCAAGCAGTTCGCCGACGAAAACCGCTTGATGCGAGAGCAATTGCTGCGGACCGAGTTCGAGGCGGCCGAGGGACGGGCAGCCCGTCAGCTTGCTGACATGCGCGCCGCGCAGCTTGCCGCCGAAGGGGCGGAACGCCGGCGGGTCGAAGGCGAGATGCACGCGCTGATCCATGTCGCCTCGCATGACCTGAAGGCGCCGCTGCACGCGATCATGCATCTGGCACAATGGATCGGCGAAGACATCGGGCCGGCGATGAGCGCCGAAACGCGCGATCACCTGGGGCTGCTGCGCCGGCGGGTGGACCGGTTGCAGATGCTGATGGATGGGCTGCTGGCCTATCTGCATGTCGGCAGCATCGACGGCGTTGCCGAGGCGGTCGACTTCGCCGAACTGGTGCGCGGCATCGTGACCGGGCTGGCGCCGCCATCGGGTTTCGTCGTGACCGCCGGGGACAGGCTGCCAACGCTCCATACCGATCGCGGGGCGCTGCGACTGATCCTGGAAAACCTGATCGGCAACGCGATCATACATCACGACCGAACCGAGGGCCGCGTCACGGTTGCGGCGAAGCTTGATGGCGGTGCGGTGGAGATCCGTGTCAGCGACGATGGACCCGGCATCGCGCCGCAATTCCATGATCGCATCTTCACTGTCTTCCAGACCCTTGCCGGGCGTGACGAGCTGGAGTCGAGCGGCGTTGGCCTGGCAATCGTGAAGAAGCTTGTGGAGAGCCACGGGGGCCGTGTTTGGGTGGAAAGTGCGCCCCGCGAACGCGGTGCTTCCTTCATCTTCACGTGGTGGCAGGAAGCGGCGTGAACGCCGGCCACGCCAGACCCGATCCCGCCGAGACCACCGGGCCGGCAATTCGTTGATAATGCGACCTGTTCCGTGCCACTATCGGGTAATGAACCTGTACGCCGCTGTTCGCGCCGTTCCGCATGAAGCGGTGGCCAACATCCTTGACCTGGTCGCGTTCGTCCTGATCACCCCCGAGATCATCGGCGAGGCACGGCTGACGCTGCTGACGTCATGGATCAAGCGCATCCTGGGCGGCCAGAACCGGACCCTGGTCATCGTGGCATCGTTCTTTATCGCCGGGCGGATCATCGGTTATTTCGGCATCGCGCGCGGCTATGGCCGTTTCCTGTTCCTGATGGGCACCGCGTTCCTGATCGGGATGGTGTTCATGCTGATCGATCGCTACGTGCGGACGACGCCGTCCCGCCAGGTGATGCTGGTGCTTGGCGCTCTGTTGTTCGTTTGCGCACGTATGATCATGATTTTCACCGCGCTCCAGGAGGCGGGATAACCCCCCGATGGCCGGAACCGAGCGCATGGTGTAGCAATGATGCTGCACCCGCGAAGGTTATGTGACCAGGAGGCTGATGGATGCCGAAGATCATTCCCGTTGCCATTTTCGACTGCGTCGTCTTTGGCGCGACCGGCGACCTGACACTGCGAAAACTGTTGCCGGCGTTGTATTACCGGTTCCGTGACGGCCAGATGCCGCCTGAATCCCGGGTCATCGGCGCGGCCCGCTCCAAGCTGACGGATGAGGATTTCCGGGCCCGAGCGACCAAGGCGCTGGAGCAGCATGTGGCGCCTGACGATCAGGAACCGGAGGTCATGCGCCGCTTCCTGGCGCAACTGCACTATGTCTCGATCGACGCGACCGCGACCGATGCCGATTGGAGTGGTTTCCGCGACCTGCTGGACCCGGAGCGGGTGCGGGTCTTCTATCTCGCCACCTCGCCGGACCTTTATGGACCGGTCTGCCACGCGCTGGCGGCCAACGGGCTGGTCACCGAAGAGTCCCGCGTCGTGCTGGAAAAGCCGATCGGCCACGACCTGGCCTCGGCGAAGGTGATCATCGACGAGGTGGGCAAGGTGTTCACCGAGGCGCAGACCTTCCGCATCGACCACTATCTGGGGAAGGAGACGGTGCAGAACCTGATGGCGCTGCGCTTCGCCAACACGATCTTCGAGCGTCTATGGACCGCGGACGTGATCGACCATGTGCAGATCACGGTGGCTGAAACGGTGGGGCTGGAGGGCCGTGGCGGCTACTATGACAAGTCCGGCGCGATGCGCGACATGGTGCAGAACCATATGCTGCAGCTTCTGTGCCTGATCGCGATGGACCCGCCGGTGTCATTGGACGCCGACCGCGTGCGCGACGAGAAACTGAAGGTGCTGCGCGCGCTGAAGCCGATGGAACCGCATGAGGTCGCCAGCCTGACCGTGCGCGGCCAGTACACGCAGGGTGCGATCGGCGGCAAACCGGTGCCCGGCTATTTGTCGGACCTCGGGTCGGACGAGCCGTCCGGGACCGAGTGCTTCGTGGCGTTGAAAGCCGAGGTGCGGACCTGGCGCTGGGCCGGCGTGCCGTTCTACCTGCGCACCGGCAAGCGGTTGCCGTCCAAGGTATCGGAAATCGTCATCCAGTTTCGCGCCCCGCCGTTCTCGATTTTCCCGCCCGAGGCGGCGGAATGGCGCCCGAATACCCTGATTATCCGATTGCAGCCGGAGGAAGGCATGCGGCTGGAGATGATGACCAAGGATCCCGGTCCCGGCGGGTTGCGGCTGTCGCAGACCGGCCTGGATATCAGCTTCGAGAAGACGTTCGGAAAGCGTTTCCCCGATGCGTATGAGCGGCTGCTGATGGACACGGTGCGCGGCAATCCCACGCTGTTCATGCGCCATGACGAAGTCGAGGCCGCGTGGACCTGGGTCGAACCCATCCTGGAGGCCTGGGCCGCTCGGCCTGATCTTCCGCGGCCCTACCCGGCTGGAAGCTGGGGACCGACGGCGGCTATCGCGCTGATCGAACGCGATGGGCGGACGTGGCATGAGGAGATTACGTAGGCGGACAAAAGGGGGGAACCAACATGAAGCTCGGTGTGGCCATACCCGTGATCGACTCTGCCGTCGGCGGCGATCCCAACGCCATCCGCGACTTCGCACAGGCCGCCGAGGACATCGGCTACCACGACCTGTCCGTCCCCGATCACGTCCTGGGGGTGAACGTCGCGAGCCGGCCGGACTGGGGAGACCGGAATACCTCGGCCGATCTGTTCCAGGATCCGTTCGTGGTGTTCGGCTTCCTCGCCGGTTGCACAAGGGCGATCGGTTTCTCCACTCAGGTGCTGATCCTGGCGCAGCGGCAGGCGGTGCTGGTGGCGAAGCAGGCCGCCTGCGTCGATGTGTTGTGTGGCGGCCGTTTGCGGCTGGGCGTCGGCATCGGCTGGAACGCGGTGGAATTCACCGGACTCAATGAAGATTTCCACAATCGCGGCCGCCGTTCGGAGGAACAGGTCGCGGTGATGAAGGCGCTTTGGGCTGAACCGCACGTCACTTTCCGCGGCAAATACCACACGATCGAGGATGCCGGGATCAACCCGCTGCCACCGCGGCGGGCGATACCCATCTGGTTCGGCGGTCATGCCGACGTCACCGTGGGTCGTGTGGTGAAATCGGGCGACGGCTGGATGCCGATGGCATACGGGCCGGGCGACGAGGCCAGGACCGCGTTCGACAAGATGCGCGCGCAAGCGGAAGCGGCGGGCCGCGATCCGGCCAGCATCGGCATCGACACGCGGGTGACCGCCGGCATCGGCGGCGAGGCTGAATGGCGCGATACGGTGCGGTTCTGGAAATCCTGCGGCGTCACCGACCTGACGCTGGCGACGTATTCCGGGCGCGGCCACCTGCGCCGCATCGCCGGCCGGTCGCTGAAGGATCATATCGTTGCCATCCGGCGGTATTGGGACGCGGTCGCGGACCTGCTTTAGGTCCGAAAAACCGTTGTTGTGTCGATCTGGTGTGGCCTCGCGCCGCACGACCCGGCGCCCGCGGCATTAGTCACTCATTAACATTTTGCTGACATACCGGGATCGGGTCTGCTCGAACCAAGCACCGACCCCTGAATGCCATCAGGAGTGACCACCCATGCCAGCCACCTTCCACAGCATCAACGGCCGCATCTTGCTGATTCCGATCGTTGCGTCGCTGGCGCTGATCCTGATTGGTTTCGTATCCGTCCGCACCATCGGTGCGATTACACTTGTCGAACATCAAGCGCGGGCGCGTGCCGTTACCGAAGCCGCCGCCAAGATCGTCGAATCGTTCGAGGCCAGGGCCGCGAAGGGGGAACTTTCGGAGTACGATGCCCAGGAAGCCGCGAAAACCGTGCTGCGGGCCATTCGTTATGATGGCAGTGAATATATGATCGTACGAACCATCGGCGGTGAGATCATTGCAAATGATATGTTCAAGGACCGCGAGGGCAGCCAATCGCTGAATGCCAAGGACGCCGCGGGGACCCCGTTTGTTCGCGATGCGATACAGCAGGCCAAGGCGGGGGGCGGGTTCAACTACTATCTCTGGCCCAAGCGGCCGCATACGCCAGCCACGCAAAAGGCCACCTATTCGCTGCTGTGCGGCCGGTGGAACTGGGTGCTGTCGTCGGGGGTCTATCTCGACGACGTCGACGCCGCGGTTTGGAGCAACTCCGAACGGATCGGCGGTTTGGTGATCGTCGTCGTCGTTCTGACATTCGGCCTCGCGTTCTGGCTGGGCCGCCGCATCACCGGCCCTATCCTGATCCTCAAGGATGTCACCCACAGGATCGCCGCCGGCGATGTGTCCGTCGCGGTTCCCGGCGTGGCGCGGCGCGACGAAATCGGCACCATGGCGCAGGCGATCGCCGTGTTGAAAGATCGTTCGGCCGAGGCGTCCCGCCTGGATGCCGAACAGGACCGGCTGAAGGCGGAGGTGGCACGCGAGCGGCAGAGAACGATGCACAAGCTGGCAGATGGCTTCGAAACGTCGGTGAAGAGCATGGTCGATGGGATGGCCTCGTCTGCGGTCGAAATGGAGGTATCCGCCGGCACCATGCAGGCGGCGGCCGCGTCGGCGGAAGGTGAAACGACGGCGGCGGCCGGCGCGGCGGAGCGAACCAGCGTCAATGTCGGCACGGCGGCAGCGGCGACGGAGGAACTCTCGGCCTCCATTCAGGAGATTTCGCGGCAGATCGTGCAGACGTCGCAGGTCGCGTCGGACGCCGTCTCCGAGGCGGGCCATGCCGACTCGGCGATGACGGCTCTTACGCGCGAAACCAAGCGGGTCGGCGACATTGTCGCACTGATCAGCGGCATTGCGAGCCAGACCAATCTGCTGGCGCTGAATGCCACGATCGAAGCGGCACGCGCCGGCGACGCGGGCAAGGGATTTGCCGTGGTCGCATCCGAAGTGAAGGCACTGGCGACGCAGACCGCCAAGGCAACACAGGAGATCCAGGCGACCGTTGCCAGTATCCAATCGATGACCGGGACGGCGCTGACCGCGATTCAAGGCATCAGCGGGACGGTGGCGCGCATGAGCGAGATTACCGCCGCGGTGGCCGCCGCGGTCGAGGAGCAGGGCGCCGCGACGTCTGAGATCGCACGCAGTGTGCAGCAGGCCGCGGAGGGCACCAGGCAGGTGGCCGGAAACGTCTCGACGGCGCAACATGCGGTGTCTGAAACCGGGTCTGTCGCCGCCAACGTCCTGGGCGCGGCGGGACGGCTGTCGAGCGAGGCCGAACGGCTGAAATCCGAAGTGGCTGGATTTCTGGAGGGCGTTCGGGCGGCGTGAGGGAACGCCGTGCCGATCGCCCATCTGTTGACGCGTTTTGGTTACCGAATCGGAAGATATGCATTCTCAACCACCGCGCGGCGGGGCGCGGTTTGAAGGACACTGGCATGGGAACGTTACTGCGTGCATTCGTCAATCGGTCGATCGCGGCGAAGCTGACTGCGGTTGCCGCCGCCGGCGTGCTGTTCATGGTGCTGGTTGCCGGCACCATCCTGGTGATCGCCCGAGGTGAGCTGATGGCGGAGCGGACCGCTCGGGCACAGGCGGTGGTGGATGCCGCGTGGGGGATCGCGGACAGCTTCCAGCATGCCGCGGCTGCCGGCGCCATGACCGAAACGGAGGCATTGGCTCGGTTCAAGGCCGCCGCCGGCGCCATCTGGTATGAGGGGCACACGAATTATCTGTTCATCTACGACACCGAAAGCGGACTCTGTGTCGTCAACACCGGCAATCCGGCGCTGCTCGGCAAGGATGTGCATGGGCTGCGGGATTCCAACGGCCGTCCGTTCGCGACGAAGATGCTGGCGCTTGCGGAGGGCGGTGGCCAGGGCACCATCGAGTATGCGTTTCCACGTGGCAACTCCAAGGTCCCGTTGGAGAAGATCGCCTATGTCCGCGGTTTCGCGCCGTGGCATCTGATGATTGCCTCGGCCGAATATATGACGGATATCGATGACACGTTCTGGCGGATGGCGCGCACCGCCGGCATGGTGATCGGCGTCCTGCTGCTGTGTTCGGCTGGTCTGACATGGATGGTCGCGCGTGGCATCATGAAGCCGCTATCGGCTCTCAAGGCGCGCATGGCGGCACTGAGTGCCGGCGACCACGACGCGCCCATCGCCGGGGTGGATCGGCGGGATGAGGTGGGCGAGATGGCGCGTGCCGTCCTGGTGTTCAAGGATCACATGGCCCAGGAGGCCAGGCTTTCCGCCGAACGGAAGGCGGAACGAGCCGAACAGGAGGCGGCGAAGCGCGCGGCGCTGGTCAAGATGGCCGATACGATCGAAACCGAAACCGGCGTCGCGCTGCGGCAGATCGGCGTGCGGACCACCGCCATGGCGGCGACCGCCGATACCATGGCCGCCTCTGCCGGACGCACCGGTGCCTCGGCGCGGGAGGCGGCCGCCGCATCGGCCAACGCCCTGACGAATGTCCAGACCGTCGCCGGGGCGGCGGAGCAACTGGCCGCGTCGATCCGCGAGATCGGCGGGCAGATGAACCGGTCGTCCGCTGTGGTGCAGCGCGCGGTCACTGCCGGGACGGAGGCTCGCTCCACCATGGATGCGCTGAACCAGGAGGTCGAGCGGATTGGTGCCGTGGCTGATATGATCAATGAGATTGCCGGCAAGACCAATCTGCTGGCGCTGAACGCAACGATCGAGGCGGCGCGCGCGGGGGATGCCGGGAAGGGCTTCGCCGTGGTCGCGTCGGAGGTGAAGGCGCTGGCGACACAGACCGCCCGATCGACGCAGGAGATCGCACGCCACATCGATCAGATCCGTTCCGCCACCGGCGTGTCGGTCGCCGCGGTCACCCGGATCGAGCAGACCATCACGGAGATCGACACGATTGCCGGGTCGATTGCGGCGGCGGTGGAGCAGCAGGGTGCGGCGACGGCGGAAATCGCTCGCACCGTGAGCGAGACGGCGACTGCCGCGAGCGAAATGACCGGCCGGACGAATGAGGTCATGGCCGAGGCCGTCGATACCGGCCGTTGCGCCACCGAGGTGCGCGACAATACCGCCGCGCTTGGCCAGGCGGTGGAGGAACTGCGGGATTCCGTGATCCGAGCGGTGCGGACGGCGACTGGCTGAGCGACGCCGGCGCGGAGTGGCGGGTTACCCGCCATCGCGCGGCGGCGCGTTACCCGCTATCGCGCGCCGGCGCGTCACTCGCTATAGCGGCGGGTTCGTGCGAAAATGTCCTGACGCGCCGTCCCGGGCCGCTCGACCCGGCAGCGGTATGCGCAGGGAGAACGGCGTTGGCGAACCAGACAGACCCGCGTGCCGGCCAGACGCTCGATCCATCGCTTCTGGTTAACGTTCCGAAGCTGATCACGGCGTATTTCGCCAACAAGCCGGACCCGGCGGTGGCGTCGCAGCGCGTGGCGTTCGGCACCTCCGGCCATCGGGGATCGGCCTTCGGCAACAGTTTCAACGAGGGCCATATCCTGGCGATCAGTCAGGCGATCTGCCTGCATCGAACGCGCGCCGGCATCACCGGGCCGCTGTTCATCGGCATCGATACGCATGCGCTGTCCGAACCGGCCCTGGTCAGTGCGCTGGAGGTGTTCGCTGCCAACGGTGTCGAAACGATGATCGACGCCGGGGATGGCTACACGCCGACTCCCGTTATTTCGCATGCGATCCTGACGTATAACCGGGGCCGCGACAGCGGTTTCGCCGACGGTGTGGTCATCACACCCTCGCACAATCCGCCGGAGGATGGTGGTTTCAAATACAACCCGCCCAATGGCGGGCCAGCCGACACCGATGTCACCACATGGATCGAGCGGACCGCGAACGCGCTGCTGGCGGATGGGCTGAAAGACGTGCGGCGCATGCCGTACGATCGCGCCCGCAAATCCCCCAACGTGCATCGGCATGATTATATCGGGCCGTATGTCGCCGACCTGGGCAATGTGGTCGATATGGATATGATCCGTTCCTCCGGCGTCAGGATCGGGATCGATCCGCTGGGTGGCGCGTCCGTCCATTACTGGCCGCCGATCATCGAACGCTACGGCCTGGCCGCGACGGTTGTCAGTGACGCGATCGATCCGACGTTCCGGTTCATGACCGCCGATTGGGATGGGAAAATCCGCATGGATTGCTCCTCACCCTATGCGATGGCGCGCCTGATCGGGATGCGGGACACCTTCGACATTGCGTTCGCCAACGATACCGACGCCGACCGGCACGGGATCGTTACGCCATCGAGCGGGCTGATGAACCCCAATCATTACCTGGCGGCGGCGATAGCGTATCTGTTCGGCAACCGGCCCCGTTGGTCGCCCACCCCCGGGGTCGGCAAGACCATTGTCAGCAGCGGGATCATCGATCGCGTGGCGGCCGGGATCGGCTGCAAGCTGGTCGAGGTGCCGGTCGGGTTCAAATGGTTCGTCGAGGGGCTGATCGAAGGGTCTCTCGGCTTCGCCGGCGAGGAAAGCGCGGGGGCATCATTCCTTCGGCGTGACGGATCGGTCTGGAGCACCGACAAGGACGGGCTGATCCCCGGCCTGCTGGCGGCGGAGATCACCGCGGTGACCGGGCGCGACCCGGGCGAAACCTATACACGACTGACCGAGACCTACGGTGTCCCGTTCTACCAGCGGATCGACGCGCCGGCGACGCGGCAGCAGAAGGACCTGCTGAAGTCGGCGACGCCGGACCAACTGGGTCTGCGGACGCTGGCCGGCGAACCGGTCACCGCGACGCTGACCACGGCGCCGGGCAACGGGGCATCGTTTGGCGGGATCAAGGTTGTGGCCGACAACGGCTGGTTCGCCGCGCGGCCGTCCGGCACCGAGGATGTCTACAAGATCTATGCCGAGAGTTTCCGTGGCGACGATCATCTGCATGCCATCCAGCATGACGCCCAGGACGCGATTGCCCGGTTGTTCGCGGCGGCGAAAACCGGCGGCTGACAACGCGGGCGTTCAAGCCGGTCGCTGGTGCGCCATGACTTGGCGCAGCGACGCCAGCCATGTCGCAAAACCTTGATGCGCGAGGAACTGGGTCCAGTGCTCCAGCGCGTCTTCGGGGCAGTCGAAGGTCGCCGACCATTGCACGAACGCCTGGCCGGTCTCGACCACGGGCATGATCCGGATGGTCGCCCGGTAATGCCGCACCGGCGCGGGTTCGAGAAAAGCGTAGGTGTAGCAACGATCGATATCCGAATGTGCCAGCAGGCGCTGCCGGATCACCCTGTCGCCGATCCGGACGCGGCGGACGGCGCCGACCTGGTCGCCGGCCTTGCCATCCTCGATGATGGTCTCGCTCTCCACGCCTGCCCAGGCGTAGTCGCCGAAAGACCGGATGAACGACCATACCGCGTCGGCGGAATGATCGAGAACAATGCTGTAGAATGATTTCGCCATCTTTCACCTCTTCCGGCGGCCCTTTATTTCGTGGGCCGATTCACCCGACCGCATGGGATGCTTCTCACCCGACCGCATGGGATGCTTCTGTCGGGATCGGACCACTAGGATACGGTGGCGTGACAAACCCTCCGCATCTTGCCTTGGCATCCGGTTGTTGCCCCTTCCAGCCGCGCGCACAGGTGCTAAACAGGCGACATGAACGTTGCCCGACCTCTCCGCGCCGGCACCAGAGGCTCTCCGCTGGCGCTGGTGCAGACCCGCCTGTTTCTGGGCCTCCTCGGTTCGGGGGAGGGGCAGGAAAGTGTCATCTCGACCACCGGCGATGCCGTGCAGGATCGTCCGCTGGCCGATATCGGCGGTAAGGGTCTTTTCGCCAAGGAGATCCATGAGGCCCTGCTCGATGGCCGTGTCGACTGCGCGGTACACAGCCTGAAGGATTTGGAAACCGAGCTGCCGGTCGGGATCGTGCTGGGGTGTGTGCTGGCGCGGGAGGATGCCCGCGATGTGCTGATCCTCGGCGACTCATGTGGTTCGGCTGGTTCGGAGAACCCGCTGGCTGCCCTGCCGCGGGGTGCCCTGGTCGGCACGTCCTCGGTCCGCCGCCAGGCGCAGTTGCTGCACGTTCGGCCTGATCTGCGTGTCACCTCGATCCGCGGCAATGTGCAGACCCGGCTGCGCAAGCTGCGTGAGGGAGAATGCCAGGCCAGCCTGCTTGCTTTGGCTGGGCTGCGCCGGCTGGACATGGATATTCCCAATGCCCTGGTGCTGGACCCGGAGATCATGCTGCCGTCCGCCGCGCAGGGCATTGTCGGGATCACCGTGCGTGCCGACGACGTGGCACTGCGGGACCGCCTCGCGCTGATCGAGGATCCGGCATCGCGTGTCGCCGCTACGGCGGAGCGGGCGATGCTCGCTGTGCTCGACGGGTCCTGCCGTACGCCGATCGGTGCCTATGCCCGCTTGCTGCCGGATGGCGGGCTGGCGCTGGCGGGCATGGTGGCACGAGCGGACGGGTCGTTCCTGCTGCGGCGGTTGCTGACGGGTCGATCTGCCGACGCGCAGCGCATGGGTGAGGAACTGGGGGCGATGCTTCGCGCCGGGTCGCCTGCCGATCTATTCGGTTAGGCGGGAACCGGCTTCAGGGCCGGGCGTTACTCCGCGACGCAACACGGGGTTCCGCATGACACGACATATCCTATTGGCTGCCGCTGGTCTCGCGCTGATGGCCGGCGGCGCGGCCGTCCCAGCCCAGGCGAAGGGCTGTATCAAGGGCGCCATTGTCGGCGGTGTCGCCGGCCATATGGCTCACCATGGCGTGATGGGTGCCGCGGGGGGCTGCGCTGTCGGCCATCATATGGCGGCGGAAAAGGAAAAGCAGAGGCAGATGGACCAGCAGCAAGACGCGCATCATTGAGGGTGATTGGCCGAAAGTCGTATGGCGTGAATCACGCGATAGGAAAAATCTCGTGATTGC
>DATAZJ010000294.1:0-11102 GCA_036272115.1 Rhodopila sp.
GCTGGCAAATCCTTCGGCATGTATCTGTTTCATTACGTCTTCGTCGTCTGGCTGCAATACGCCCTGCTGGGCGTGGCCCTGTTCGCCTTCGCCAAGGCGATGATCGTCCTTGGCGGCACCCTGGTCCTCGCCTGGGTGACCACCGCCGCCATGCGCTTCGTCCCGTTCGGCTCGCTGCTGCTGGGGTCGGAGCGGCGGTCCCTCGCCGCCACTGCCCCGTCCCGGCCGGCGTCGCGCCGCCCCGGCCGTGACAGCCAGGCCGCCGACCACCGCGCGATCGCCACATGAAAGCGGCCCATATGCAAGCCCGAGGTTGGACCCCAATGTCGCTGGTCGTCAGGATCGCCGCACGCAATCTCCTGCAGGACAGGCTCCGCTTCATCGCGACCGTCGTCGGAATCGTGTTCTCCATCGTTCTCGTCAACATCCAGATGGGGCTCTTCCTCAGCTTCGAGCGGATGGTCACCACGATGATCGATCACGCCCCCGCCGACCTGTGGATCGTACCGTTCGGAACCAAATGCTTCGAGGATCCGTCGCTGCTCGATGCACACGACAAGTCCCAGGCCCTGACCATCCCCGGCGTCGCCAAGGCCACGCCGGTGATGATCGGCTTTGCCGAATGGACGGTGCCCAGCGGCGGCACGACACCGATCTTCGTCGTCGGCTCCGATCAGGACAGCGACGGGCTGCGTCCGTGGAATGTCGTCAAGGGCGATTCCGCCGCCCTCAAATCCCCCGACACCGTGGCCGTGGACAACACCTATTTCGGCCGCCTCGGGATCGACAAACTCGGCGCCACCACCGAGATCCGCGGCCGCACCGCCAAGGTCGCCGCGATCACCGACGGCATCCGCTCCTTCACCACCACGCCCTACGTCTTCACCCCGCTCGCCCGCGCGCAGACCTACATGGGCCTGCCGCCGGACAAGATCTCCTACCTGCTGGTCAAGCTCGCCCCCGGCGCGGATATCGCCGCCGTGCGCAAGGACCTGCAGACCAGGCTATCCAAGGTCGAGGTCCTGACACCCGACCAGTTTCGCGCCCGCAGCCGTAACTTCTGGCTGTTCGGCACCGGCGCCGGCGCGGCGCTGTTCGCCGGCGCGCTGCTGGGCGCCATCGTCGGCACCGTCATCATTGCCCAGACGCTGTATTCCAGTACCAAGGATCACCTGAATGAATTCGCCACCCTGCGCGCCATCGGATCGTCCAACCTCTACATCAACAAGATCATCGTCTCCCAGGCGGTGCTCAGCGCCGTGATCGGCTTTGCCCTTGCCGCCGGCATCGGCCTCGTCGTCGTCGCCGTCACCGCCAGGACGGCATTGCCGATCGTCATGACCCCGGAGCTGACGGCCGGGTTGTTCCTGCTCACGGTCCTGATGTGTGTCACCTCGTCCGCCGCCGCGGTGGTGCAGGTCGTCCGCATCGACCCAGCGCGAGTATTCAGACAATGACCGGACCCGTGATCGAAGCCACCGACATCGTCAAAAACCTTGGTGAAGGCGCCAGCCGGGTGCGCGCCCTAGATGGCGTCAGCCTGGCGCTGGCCGGCGGCGAACTGACCCTGCTGATGGGCCCGTCCGGCAGCGGCAAGACCACCCTGCTCTCTATCCTCGGCTGCATGCTGACCCCGACCGAAGGCGAGGTCCGCATCCTCGGCCGTTCCGTCGCCGGCGCCCGGCCCGGCCAGCTGGCCGAATACCGCCGCGACCATATCGGGTTCATCTTCCAGAACTATCACCTGCTGCCGACCCTCTCGGCCGTCGACAACGTCCGCCTCGCCCTGGACGTGCGCGGTGAGCCCGCCGCGGCAGCCCTCGCCAAGGCAAAGGACAGCCTGGCCAGCGTCGGCCTCGCGCAAAAGATGAATGCGTTTCCCCGCCAGCTCAGCGGCGGCGAGCAGCAGCGCGTCGCCATCGCCCGCGCCATCGTCGGCGACGCCTCCGCCATCCTCGCGGATGAGCCCACCGGCGCGCTCGACAGCGAAAACGGCCACGCCATCATGATGCTGCTGTCCCGCATCGCCCAGGACCGCCGCCGCGGCGTCCTGGTGGTGACGCATGACCCGCGCGCCCTGCCGTTCGCCGATCGGATCATTCACATGGAGGACGGGCGTATCCTCAACGAGGAGTACAGCGCCTCGATCAACGGCAAGCGCGACTGGTTCGACAACGTGACCCAATTCCAGCGCCCAAAAGTGCCCGCCAACGGCGCAGCCTGATACGCGTGAATCGCCCCGCCCACGCCTCGCCATGCCGGCCACGCCTCGTCACGCCGCCCACGCCTCGTCATGCCGCCCGCCCCTCGTCATGCCGACGGAGGTCGGCATCCACGCCTTTTTCCTCTCCAACCAAAGCCCTGGAAGGCAGCCTTCACCCACCAGACCATGACAACCCGGTTCCAACCTGTAACTCTTCCGAAAGCCCGCTATCCAGACACACCCGCGACGCATCGCGCGTCTCCGAACCCGCCGCCGCTCACGCCGGCTGGAATTGCGGTCCCGACAGCCGCCGCGTGGTCAGCCCGACCAGCGCGCGGCGGGCCAGCATCGCATCCGACGCCAGGCTCAGCAGCGCCGGCAATTGCCTCGGCTGCCGCAGCAGCGATCCCAGCACCCGCATCAGGTCGATGCGCCCCCGCTGGTCCAGCGCGTGCAGCGCGGCCGGCGGCAAATCCCGGTCCGCCGCATCGGAAATCGCCCGCACGACAACGAACGGCAGGCCGTGCGCCAGAGCCACCCGAGCCACGCTGCCGCTTTCCAGATCGATCGCATGCGCCCCGGTCTCGGTGTGCAGCCGCAGCTTGGCCGCCGCATCTGTCGCCGCCAGCGCGTCGGCCACCAGGCAATGCCCGGTCAACCCGCCGAACCGATCGGCCAATGTCGGTTCCGTGGCATAGACATGCCCCTCCGACAGGATCGAGTTCGGGATGACCAGCGCCCCCGGCCGCAGCGCCGGATCCAGACCGCCGGCAAGCCCAAAGCTCACCAGCGCGTTCGCGCCCTGCTCGACCAGTTGGTACGCCGCCTCGGCCGCGCCCGCCGGCGTGCCGCCGCCGACACAGACGGGATAGCCGAACCGGTCGGCCACTCTTGCCTCAGCCGTCAGCCCGACGACAAACCCCGGCCGAGACCCGGTGCTGGTTCTCAAAATCCCACCTCCACCCGGCGCGCGTTGCCGCGACGCAAATTGCGGTAGCGGGCAAGGGCGAGCAGCGGGAAATACAGCCTGTAACCGTGATAGCGTAGATAGAACACCCGAGGGAAGCCCACAGCCGTGTACGGCGCCTCGTCCCATTCGCCATCCGGCTTCTGCGTCTTGGCCAGGTAGGCGATACCGCGTGCCGTGGCGGGATGATCGGCCGCGCCCGCCGCCATCAGCCCCAGCAGTGCCCAAGCCGTCTGGCTCGGCGTGCTTTCCTTATAGCGCCCATGCGGCGCCGCACCATAGCTTTCTTCGTCCTCGCCCCAGCCGCCATCCTCCCGCTGCACCGACAGCAGCCAGTCCGTCGCGCGCACCATCATCGGGTCGTCATGCGCCACCTTGGCCGCGTTCAGCGCGCACAGCACCGACCACGTGCCGTAGATATAGTTGGTGCCCCACCGGCCGAACCAGCTTCCATCCGCCTCCTGCTCCCGCCGCAGATAGGCCAGCCCTCGCACCATCACCGGATCGTCGGCCGCCATGCCGATCTGCGCCAGGAACGACACGCACCGCGCGCTGACATCGGCCGTCGGCGGGTCCAGCAGCGCGCCATGATCGGCGAACGGGATGTGATTGAGGTGATAGTGCGTGTTCTCCGGCTCGAACGCCCCCCAGCCGCCATCGGACGCCTGCATGCCGATGACCCATTCCCTGGCCCGCTCGATCGCGACGGCATGGGCGGGATCGCCGTTCCGGTGCAGCAGCAGTCCGACCACAGCCGTATCATCCACATCCGGATAATGCGGATTGTTGTACTGGAACGCCCAGCCGCCGGGCCGCAAATCGGGCCGCCGCACCGCCCAGTCACCCACGACATCGGTGATCTGCAGCGGACGCAGCCAATCGCACTCCGCGTCGGTCGCCACACCCGCCTCCGCCAGCGCATGGCCGGCCAGGCCGGTATCCCACACCGGAGACAGACACGGCTGGCAGTACGCCCGGTCCGCCTCGATCACCAGCAGCTTGCGCACCGCCTGCCACGCGATGGCGGCATCCGGATGATCCGGCGCATAGCCCAGCGTGTCGAACATCATCACGCTGTTGGCCATCGCCGGGTAGATCCCGCCCAGCCCGTCCTCGCCGTTCAGCCGTTCGGTGACGAACGCCACCGCCTTGTCGATCGCGCTCCGTCGGGTCGCCTTCGGCAACAGGGGCACAGCCGCCCGCAGCGCGACATCGACGCCTTTGAAGAAACGCCCCCAGCCGGACCGGTACGGCCCCCGAATCCAGTCCCGCACCTGCTCCGGCGGCGTGCAAAACAGCTCCGGGATGCCGACCCCACGCGGATTCCGCGCCTTCGGCCGCAGCGCCATCAGCACCAGCAGCGGCACCATCACCGTCCGAGACCAGTACGACACCTTCGACAGATGGAAAGGAAACCACAGCGGCAGATGCATGATCTGCAGCGGCATCACCGGCACCGCGCGCCACGGCACCGCACCGAACAGCGCCAGCTGCGCCCGCGTGAACACATTGGTCCGTTCCGCGCCGCCCGCCGCCAGGATCGCCTCACGAGCGCGGCGCATATGCGGCGCATCCGGATCGTCGCCGATCGCCTTCAGCGCGAAATACGCCTTCACGCTGGCCGAGATGTTGAACGCCCCATCGTGGAACAGCGGCCAGCCGCCATGCTCCCCCTGGATCGCGCGCAGATAAATACCGATACGAGCCTCCAGATCCGGGTCGATGCGGGCCAGGAAGTGCTCTAGCAGCACGTATTCGGCAGGAATTGTAGAATCCGCCTCCAGTTCGAAAACGAAATGGCCATCCGGTTTGCGACGCCGCGTCAGCGCATCGGCCGCTCGGTTCACCGAGTCCAGCAATGCGGCGTCGTCAGGAACCGCCATGGTGATCGCGTCCCCGGAACCCGGGGCGGAGATCGCATCCAAACCCATCACATCCTTGCGGTCAGAGCGTGAGAACAACATCCGCGGCGGCGCGGCCGGACCTTATGGCGCCCTCGATCGTCGCGGGCAAGCCGGTATCCGTCCAGTCACCCGCCAGCGCCAGGTTGGCGGCGCCGTTCGCCCGGGCACCCGGCCGCCTGACCTCCTGCCGCGCCGTTGCCGCGAAGGTCGCGCGCTTCTCCTTCACCACGCGAAAGGCCGGCAGAGTGTCCTTGGCACTGGCCGGCAGCCCCAGCGCGTCCACGACATTCGGCCAGACCAGCGTGGCGATCGCCCGGGCGGCATCCTCGACCATGTTGTTCGCCGCGCTGATGGTGACCGAGACATGCCCCGGCTTCATGAACAGCCACTCCGCGGTGCCCGATGTCAGGCCGATGAAGCCCGCTTCCCCCAGCGGCCCGTCCGGATCGGCCGTATAGCGGTAATGGATGTTCAGGATCGCCTCGAACGCGTCCGGCGCCACCAGCCCCGGCAACAGGTCCGCCGCGACCCAGGGCGGCACCGCCAGCACCACCGCATCGTCCGGCCCCAGCGCGATGACCCCTTCCGGCCCGCGCAACGCGGTGATCCGGCCGCCCTCGATCGTCAGTTCGGCAATCCGGCTGTTCAGCCGCACCTCGGCGCCGCGCGCCCGCAGCGTGGCGAGCGCCGGATGGATCAGCCCCTCTGACAGACCTTCCTTCGGCAGCATCGCCCGGCACGCCTGGCCGCCGCGCAACAGCGTCTCCCGCATCACCGCGCCCAGCAGACGAGCCAGGCCTTCCTGCGAACTGGTGTTCAGCGCCGCCACCGCGACCGGTTCCAGCAGACGCCAATACAAACGTCCACGCCGCATGCTCTCGGCCACCACGGTATCGTCCCGGATGCGCGCGATCGCGGCCATCCCCCAATAATCCGACAGCCGCGCGTCCGGCACCGAACGCCGATCGGTCAGCACCCACCAGGGAATCCGCCCATTGTTCGGGCGCACCGACCAGCGTTCGCCGGTCTTCAGGTCCATGAACGGAAACACCGCCCGATCCGCCGTCTCGAACGCCTCCTCGGCCCCCACTTCGGCGATATACGCCTTCACCGCTCGGTTGCCCGACAGCAGCAAGTGGTTACCGTTGTCGATACGCAGGCCCAGTTCCTTGTCGAAATACGACCGGCACCGTCCGCCCGCCGCCGAACCCGCCTCGTGAACGATCACCGGCCGGCCGGCCGCGGACAACGACAAAGCCGCCGCCAGGCCGGAGAGGCCCGCGCCGATCACGTGAATATGAGTCATCTGAGCCCGCTTCTGCCCGGTCGTCCGGGCCGGTGCAACCAACCGCGGGACGTATCACACTTAGTTTTGATGACCTGCCGAGGCCCCAGGCAGCGATCGAAACAGCGGCGATCAGCCCCCGCACGACCATCCGGCATGGATCAACCGGTCCCCGCCAATCCACCGCCCGCAAAATCACGCCTCCGGAGATCAACGCTCACCTGCGTTCATCCCTGCCTATTCGCGTTCACCTGCGTCAAAATCCCTTGCCTCCAGCCCAGGATCGGCCGCCATTCCCGACGCCTCACAGCAGGCACAACGCCCGCAGCTCATGACGCAGCGCCGCCGGCAAACTCTCCAACCCCAGGATCGCGCCAAAAGCCGGCATATCCGGCGGCGCCGCATCAGCATCGAGATACCGCCATCCCTGGAACGCCCGCGTCGGACGCCCCGCCAGCACCACCAGTTCCGGGTCGAGGATGAAGCTGGTGCACGGCGTCCGGTCATCCCGCTCGTCCTCGACGATGTCCACGATCCGCTGCCGCGCCATCATCGTCCCGGCGATCACCCAGTACATCGACCCGCCATCGATCACCTCCAGCCGCCGCCGCGGAAAGTTGCGCGTGCGATGCCGCAGCCGGGGATGCGTCAGCATACGCTCCGCCTGTAGTTGGCGCAGATGCTCGGTGTCTCGCACACCGACGGCCAGCTTGGTCACATGCAACATGGTCGAGCGACTCGGGTGTCAGCGGTTAATCCACGCCAGTGTAGGCGCAAACGCGTGGCAGACCACCCAGATGCCACCGGCAGTTCCGGTTGATTTCATGCTGCGATGCAACATATCCACCACGCATCTGAGCCCAGACATTTTTTGAAAGGCCGTCCGCGGCATGAAATGGTCCCGCAATTTCAAGGCGCTCCGCACCAGCGTTAAACTGGCGACGCGGATCGCCAAAGCCCAACTGAGCAGCCCGAGGATCGACCCGCCGCCGCTAACCCGCCCCAGCCGCCTGGTCGACTTCCAGGGCTTCGGCGACAATCCCGGCCACCTGCGGATGCGTGCGCATATACCGCCGACCGTCCCCGGCGCCCCACTGGTGGTCCTGCTGCACGGCTGCGGCCAGGACGCCGCCACCTTCGCCGCCGACTCCGGGTGGCTCGCCCGTGCCGATCAGCAGCGCTTCCCGCTGATCCTGCCCGAACAGGCCAGCGCCAACCACGCCGGCCGCTGCTTCCAGTGGTTCCACCCCAAGGACACCGCCCGAGACGCCGGTGAAGCCGCCTCCATCGCCGCCATGACGCGCGCCGCCATCGCCCGCTTCGGCAGCGACCCCACCCGGGTCTTCGTCGTCGGCCTGTCCGCCGGCGCCGCCATGGCCGCCGCCCTGCTGGCCGCCTACCCCGACCTGTTCGCTGCCGGCGCCGCCGTCGCCGGCCTTCCCGTCGGCACCGCCCGATCCGCCATGGAGGCGATCCTGCGCATGGCCTCCCCCGGTTCCGACCAAACCCCCGAGGACCTCGCCGCCCACGTGCGCGCCGCCGCGCCGCCGGGCTTCACCGGCCCCTGGCCGCGCCTGTCGATCTGGCACGGCCAGGCCGACACCATCGTCGCACCCGGCAACGCCGGCCTCCTGGCCGCGCAGTGGCGCGCGCTGCATGGCCTCGCCGCCCCGCTGGTCGCCGAACAGACGCGCAACGGCGTGCGCCACCAGATGTGGCCCAACGCCAGGCAACCCCAGGTCGAGCTGTGGTCGCTGCCGCGTCTGCCGCACGCCTACCCCGTCGGCGATCGGACAGTCGAGCCCGGCCGCTTCGTCGAACCGGCCCAGATTGACGCCACCGCCGGCATCGCCAGGTTCCTCGGGCTGGACTGATCCACCCGCCGCGTGCCTACTGGTGACCGGGAAGAAACGGAGCACCAGCACCATGAGTGCCGTCGTCGACACTGGCAGCGAGGCCCCGGAAATCGGGTCTCTTGAGGAACGTTATCGCGAATCGGCCGCCTTCCGAGCCGCATCCGACCAGACCCGGGTCACCCCGACGCATATCCATATCGCCATCGCCAACGGCCTGGGCTGGGGCTTCGACGGCATGGACGGCGTGGTCATCGCCCTGGCCTCGCCGCTGCTCATCAAGGAATTCGGCCTGACTGTCGCGGATTACCGGTCGGGCCTGCAGATCGCCCTGCTGGTCGGCATCCTGGGCATGTTCGTCTGGCCCTGGCTGGCCGACCGTTACGGACGCCGCACCCTGCTGGCGCTCAACATCGCCCTGTTCTCCGTCATGATGCCTGTATTGGCGCTCACCACCACATGGGCAGCCTTCGTGGCGGTACGCTGCGTCGTCAACTTCGCCCTGAACGGCGAGTGGTCGCTCGGCTCGATGCTTGTGGCCGAGACCTGGCCGGCCCGCCTGCGCGGCCGCGTCATCGGCATCAACCGCGGCACATGGTGCTTCGGCGCCGCCCTGGCCGGCGCCATCGCCACCTATGTCATCGCCCGCTTCGGCTGGCGCTTCGCCTTCGTGGTGCCCGCCGCCGTCGCCCTGATCGCCGTCTATGTGCGAGCGAAATGTCCCGAATCCCCCTACTGGGTCCGCATGCAGGACCGCAAGGCGCGCATCGCCCAGGCGCAGGCGCGAGGCATGCCGCTCTCCGCCGCCGACCAGGAATGGGCCGCCAAGGCCAAGCGCATCCCGCTCAGCCAGTTGTTCCTGCCCGACATGCGGCGCAACACCGGCGTGGCCACGTTCATCGCCTGTTGCTCCACCACCATCTACGGCACCGTCGGTGCCTGGATGCCGTTGTACCTGTCGCACGAGCGCCACTGGTCCACCGCCACCTACGGGCAGTTCTACATCTGGTGGGGCCTGATCGGCTTCCTCGGCCTGCTCGCCTCCGGCTGGATTTCCGACCGCTTCGGCCGCCGCCCCGCGTTCTACGTGATGCTGGCCGAGGGCGCCGTGTTCATCACCCTGTGGGTGTTCGCCAAGACCGATACCGAATTATGGATCTACGGCCTGCTATGGGGCATCGGCTTCCTGGGCTTCTGGGGCCCCAGCATGATCCTGACCGCCGAGGTCTACCCAACCCGCATCCGCGGCGTCGGCAACGGCTTTTCCTGGTCCGTCGCCTGGCTGTTCGGCTTCGTCCTATGGCCGTTCCTCGCCGTCGGATTGCAACAACACACCGGCTCCTTCGCCGCCGCATTTTTGCTGATACCGGTGGCGATGGCCTGCATGGCTCTTGGCGTCTGGTGGTTTACCCCCGAACATGCCGGCCTGGAACTCGACGAAATCGCAACCTGACGACGGAGGACACAATGCCCAAAGGTATCCTGCTGGTGGCATTCGACTACACCAACGCCCACGAGGACGAATTCCACGACTGGTACGACCTGGAGCACGTGCCGGAGCGCCGCCGCGTCCCAGGCTTCGGCCTGTGCGAGCGCTGGATCAGCGTCGCCAACCCCAAACACGCCGTCGCCACCTACGACCTTTCAAGCCTCGGTGTGCTGCAAAGTGACCCCTACAAGGCCATCGCCTACGAAAACCTGTCCGTCTGGTCCAAACGCGTCGGCCCGATGTGCACAAGGCTGATCCGCTTCGACGGCGAACAGACCCTGCCCGGCGAAGCCGACAGCCCCGCCGACGCCGGCGGCCTGCTGGTGAACGCCATGAACGTCACGCCGGAGCACGAGGCCGAATTCAACGAATGGTATGACAACGAACACATCCCCGCCCTGGCCGCCGTCCCCGGAGTCCTATCCGCCCGCCGCTTCCGCGACCCCAAAGGCACCCACCGCCATCTCGCCCTGTACCACCTGAAATCCGCCGAGATCCCCACGGGCCCAGCCTGGAAAACCGCCGCCTCAACCCCCTGGACCGAACGCCTGCGCCCCCATTTCCACGACCACCTGCGCATCCTGACCCGCCGCTACGTCCGATAGGCCGGGGCGCCCCATGGAGGCGCAAAGGGGCATGGGATAACCCCCGCCAAGCAACGACAACCGTCAGCCCGGCCGGGCCAATCCGTGCCGGGCTTTTTTCGGCGTCAAGCAGTAATACCAACCGGCGTTGATGCAGACTCTTCGGTTGACCCCGTCCGTCATGCCGACAAAGGTCGGCATCCACGCCTTTTATGAGTGAAAACAAAGACATGGATGGCAAGCCTGCGCTCGCCATGACGGTTGCACGGCGGTGCCGATGGGTCAACATCAAGTGCGATTGGTATAAGGCGCCACCGTATCGGCGCGTTTATGTCCTACGGTTAGGCGCGGAAAGTTCGTGCCAAATACAGTGCGATATCCCCCCTCCTCTGCGCCCTCTGCGCCACGCTCTGCGCGCTCTGCGTGAAATGCGATGCCGGTCCGAGTCACCGGCGTCGGGGCGGAACGGCGGAGGGGCGGCAAAACCCCTGTCTTCCAACGTCGGCCAATCGCGGATCGTTAAACTGCCGTGTTACAAGAGGCGTGCCCAAGCGGGTAGAACAGTGTCTGTTCTCGTCGTCGGCTTTCAACGCAGAGCGCGCAGAGCAACGCGCAGAGGGGATCGGAAGTCATCCACGAAGTAGATTCGGTGCGGTGACAAGCATGCAGGTCACGGCGATGCGAACACGATCATCGTATACGAAGACAGGAACGCCTTGCTGTGCCACGGCTTCACGCCCGATGGTCTCGGCACCTCCCATGGCTGCGCAATTGCGCTCCCCGCCGACACGCCAAAGAGCGACAGAGGCCGTCTGTT
>DATAZJ010000295.1:0-11256 GCA_036272115.1 Rhodopila sp.
TTGCCCGAGGGTTGGTTGCCCGGGGGTTGGTTGCCCGGGGGTTGGTTGCCCGGGGGTTGCGCTGCCGGCGCGGCGGTGTTGGCGGGTGGCTGCGCGCCGGCGGCGGACGAATTGAACGGCTGCGTCGCATTTTGTGTCGGCGCTGGTTGGGCCGGTGTGGCCGCGTGCGCAGCCTGCACCTGGCGGGTGAGGTCGGTGATGCAGCGGCCCAGCGTGGCGCTGATTGCCGAGGACCCGGTCAGGGGCACCGTCCAGGGGGGTTCGTTGCCGTCCGGAAAGGTCAGCGTCATCGAGGACGCACTGCGAAATTGCTGATCGAACGCCTGCATGGCGCTTGGGCCCATGGACCAGTCGATATTGTGGCCGTTTCCGGTGGCCGAGCGGATCCAGGGTGTGTTGAGGCCGATCTGCATCACCACGGTGATCCTGGTGCCGTCGGGGATCGACCAGTCCGGCTTGCTGGCGGACAGCACGGTCTCCGAACCGCCGATATCGAAGCGAATCGACATCCGCCGGTTATCGGACGGGTTGGTGTTGTCGATGCCGCACACCGCGCCGCCCTTGTCGTTGCGGCCGCTGAACGCTTCCCATGTGCCGGAGCGATAGTAGGTCTGTATCTGCGCCATCGCCGCCGTGGGCGCGAGCACGGCGGCGAGCGCGGCGATGCCCAGCGTCCTGAGATTGGGAAGATGCGTCATGTGTTACTCCAAGGCGGTCGTCGTGAAGGTATGACCGTGTATCCTGGACGGAAACGAATCCATTCTCAAATAGGGGTGAGCAAGGCGGGTGGTGGCGTATCGGGCGGTGCCCGCGACGGGCCATGCGAGGGCGTGCAGCCGGGTCGGTTCCGGCGTTGCCGATCGCCTATACTGGCAACCATGGCGCCGAGGTGATACGCAACCGCACATTCAGAGACCGGAGACCCGAACATGGCCGCGATCGCCGATATCACCGCCCGCGAAATCCTCGACAGCCGCGGCAACCCGACGATCGAGGTCGACGTCGTCCTCGAATCCGGCGCCATGGGGCGTGCGGCGGTGCCGTCCGGCGCCTCGACCGGGGCGCATGAGGCGGTGGAGCTGCGGGACGGCGATAAGTCCCGGTACGGCGGCAAGGGGGTGCTGACGGCGGTCGGCAATGTCGAGGGGGAAATCCTGGAAGCCCTCGGTGGGATCGAGGCGACCGAGCAGGTGGTGATCGACAACATCCTGATTGATCTGGACGGGACGCCGAACAAGGGTCGGCTGGGGGCGAATGCAATCCTGGGTGTGTCGCTGGCGGTGGCGAAAGCGGCGGCGTCGGACCAGGGGCAGCCGTTGTACCGGTATGTCGGCGGGGCATACGCTCGGACGCTGCCGGTGCCGATGATGAACATCATCAACGGTGGCAAGCATGCGGACAATCCCATTGATATTCAGGAATTCATGATCCAGCCGATCTCGGCGCCGACGCTGGCGGACGCCGTGCGGATGGGGTCCGAGGTGTTCCAGATGCTGAAGAAGGGCCTGCACGATGCCGGCCACAACACCAATGTGGGCGACGAGGGCGGATTTGCGCCGAACCTGAAGTCGGCCGACGAGGCGCTGAGCTTTATCGCCAAGGCGGTGGAGCAGGCCGGGTATCGGATTGGCGAGGATATCACCTTCGCCTTGGATCCGGCCTCGACCGAATTCTTCAAGGATGGCCGGTACCATCTGGAGGGCGAGGGGAAGGTGCTCGATTCCGAGGGGATCGTCCGGTACTACGCCGATCTGGTGGGGCGTTATCCGATCATGTCGATCGAGGATGGCTGTGCCGAGGACGACTGGGCGACGTGGAAGCTGCTGACCGAGACGATCGGCGACAAGGTGCAACTGGTTGGGGACGATCTGTTTGTCACCAATCCGGAGCGGTTGCGGCGCGGGATCGCCGAGGGGTCGGCGAATGCGATCCTGATCAAGGTCAATCAGATCGGCACGTTGTCGGAGACGCTGGAGGCGGTGGAAATCGCCCATCGCGCCGGTTGGAAGGCGGTGATGAGCCACCGGTCAGGTGAGACCGAGGATTCCACCATTGCCGACCTGGCGGTGGCCACGAACTGCGGGCAGATCAAGACCGGCAGCCTGGCGCGCAGTGACCGGACGTCGAAATACAATCAGTTGATCCGTATCGAGCAGCAGCTTGGTGACGCTGCCCGGTATGCCGGGTCGACGATTTTGCGGCGGTAGGATTACGGCGGGAGGATTGCGCCGGGAGGCTGGCGGGAACCCCATTCGGTTTCGCTCGTTCTGGGTGGGCGGCCCCCGTGGCCGCCTGACAATCAGGAGCGACATTATGGATAAGGATCGGGTCGAAGGCGTCGGACATCAGATCAAGGGTGGCGTCAAAGAGGCTGCCGGCAAGGTGACGGGCGACAAGAAGACTCAGGCCGAAGGGGCGGCCGAGAAGGCCGCCGGCAAGGTGCAGAACGCCGTTGGCGGCGCGAAGGATGCGGCCAAGGATTGGGCCAACCGCTGATGTTGCGGGCCCCGGGGGGTGCTTTGGTGCCCCTCGGATCAGCCCACGCCGAGGAAACGGGCGATCGCGGGTGTGGATTTCAGGCGTGCCAGTTCCGCCTCATCCGGTAACTGAGGTTTGTCCCGCACTGTATTGACCATACATAGAAATCCCAGCGGATCGGTCTTGGTGGCGCGGAATTGATGCCAGGTCCAGGATGGGATTGTTACCAGATCGAACTGCTTGACCGGCCGGACTTCGTTACCGACCATGCATTCGCCTTGGCCGCGCAGGATCATGACCGCATGGGCGTGTTCGTGTCGTTCCAGGGTGGAATAGCCGCCGGCGTCCATTTCGAAATAGCGCAGTTCGCAGGCCAGGTTGTCCTCATGGAACAGCACCTGGCGGGAGATGTCCTTGAATGGGGCAGTGCCGTCCTGCTTGTACGGAAGGTGCGCGACGGCTTCCCAACGGAAGTCCGCGGTGGTGGGACGAAAGTTGGGGGCTTGCTCGGTATCCATGGGCGGTGATCCTAGAGGCCGAAGGCCGGACGGCGTGCGTTAGGCAAAATAATCAGCGAATGCTGTGGTCGGCGACGGCGCGGGTGAAGCGTTCGGTTTCCTGCGTGATGCGGTCGCGCGCCATCAGCAGGTTGCCGCCGATCAGCAACATCGTGTCCTCGCCGTAGAAATCAAGAATTTCCCGGGTTCGTTCCAGGGTCATGCCGCCGGCGGGGACCGGCAGGGCGGCTTTCATGCCGTCATCGGTGCGCCTGGCGTTGTTCGCCAGATGCCGGCAGGTGTCCGGGGCGTAGCCGAAGCGGCCGCCGAAGCTGGGGAAGATGACCGCATCCGCGCCCATCAGGCGGAACAGGCCGCCGATCAGGAGTTCGGGAGCGATGCGCGTTGCGCCGCCGAGGCTGGGGTGGGCGAAGAACGCCATGTCGGGGTTTTCATGCACCAGCGCCTGCATCGCCGGGAAACCGCAGATCATCGGCGCCAGCATGACGCAATCCACCCCGACATCACGCGCCAGTGCCAACTGGGTCCTGAGTTGATCCAGGTTGCCGGTCAGGCTGGGTACGTAGCGGGTGGGGTGGCCGGTGGAGCGGACACCGCGGGCGATGGCCTCGGCACAGGCGGTGACGCGTTCGGCGAACCGGGAATAATGCTGGTCGGCGAGGCCGTGGTCGTCCTTGATGAAGTCGAGCCTGCCGCGCGCGAGGTGTTCGGCGAGTGTGGCAAGGCCGTCCGAGGGAAGGCCTTGCGGCTTCAATGCGGACCCGGTCAGCGCCCGGCCGTGCAGTTTCAGCCGGAAGCGCAGTTCGGCGATGCCGTGGCGGGGACCGCCGAAGGTCCGGACGAAGGAGTCCGGAATCGCGATGTCCTTCAGCACCACGTCGTCGTGCAGTGACGTGTTGCCGAACACCATGTTGAGCAACTGGCCGGCGTCCTGGCCGACGGTCGCGGTGGCCAGGCCGATGCGGACCGCGAACAGGCCTTGCCCTAGGTCGTCGATGCCCTCGACGGCGCCGACGATGTCGGACAGGACGAAATCGTCGGCGATGGCGGCGAGGGGCATTTCGACGCTTTGCTCGACGGCGATGCCTTGGGCGCGGGCGTCGATGTCGGCGGCGGTGCTTCGGACGTGGTAGGTGACGGTGAAGCGACCGGTGGTCATGACACCGGGATCACCAGCGCATCGACGGCGATGGCGCCAGAGCCGCCCAGGATGACCGGATTGATGTCGATGGCCTGCAACGCGTCGCCGAGCGACAGGGCCGCGGCCTGCAAGGACATCAGGACGTCGACGAAGGCGCGGAAACTGCCGGGATGTTTCCAGCGCGGGCTGGTCAGGATGCGTCCCAGGGTGCCTTTGGCGAGTTCGGTTTCGATGAAGCTGCGGTCGACGGGCAGCGGGAAGGTGGAGACGTCGTGCAGGGCCTCGGCGAAGATCCCGCCCAGGCCGGCGATCAGCACCAGCCCGACTCCGTCCGTTCGGGTCACGCCGGCGATGGCTTCCAGGCTGCCCGCGACCATGGCCTGGATGACCACTTTCGGGCAGTCGATGGCGGCGTAGGTCTTGGCCACCGCGTCGGCGTCGCGCAGGCCGACATGGACCAGGCCCAGGTCACTTTTGTGGGCGATGCCGTCGGCGACGCCTTTCAGCACCACCGGGAAGCCGATGCGTGTGGCGGCGGCGACCGCCTCGGAGGCGGACTGGCATTCCACCGTTTGTACAGTGGGGATGCCGAACGACATCAGCAGGCGCAGGCTCTCCGGTTCGGTGAGTTGGCGAGCGGGCAGCACGGGGGCGGTTGAGCGCGGGGTTTCGGGGATCGGCTGGGGCGGGGCGGTCATCAGGGCGCCGATGCCTTCCAGCAGGATGTCGGTGTCGGTGAAGACGTCGATGCCGCGCTGGCGATAGGTCTCCCGTTCCGTGGCCGGCATGCCGCCGGGGGTGACGACCAGCAGGGGCTTGCCGGATTTTTCACGCGCCACGCCCATGGCCGCCCGGTACGGGTCGCCTTGCCAGGGGTTCATCGAGTGGACCAGCGCCAGACCGACGGAGACCCCGGTGTCGCCCATCAGCAGGCTGGGGACGTTAGCCGACCGGCGCATGCCGCCGAAGATTCCCATGTCGAGCGGGTTGCCGATGCGGGAGAACATCTTTTGCGAGTCGATGGCGGCGTGGGTCTCCGGCGTCAGGGTGGCGAGGGGGACGCCCAAAGCCTCGCAGCGGTCGGCGATCAGGGAGGCGCCGGCGCCGGAGGTGGACAGTGAGCCCAGCTTGCCGGGACGGCTGCCGTATTTGTCGAGCAGGGCGGCGGCGGTCATCAGGCCCTCGAGGGTTTTGACCGTCGCCACACCGCTGGCCTTGAACAGCGCCTGGTAGGAGGCGTCGTCGCCGGCCATGCGCGAGGAGTGAGCCACCGCTGCGGCGGCTCCGGCTTCTGATCCGCCGATCTTCAGGGCAACCACGTGCTTGCCGGCGGCGTGTGCGGCCAGGGCCAGGCGGCGGAAGCGCGGGCCGTCGTCGAGACTGTCGATCAGCAGGGCGATGACCCGCGTGGGCGCGTGGCTGATGCCGTATTCCATGTAGTCCAGCACCGACATGTCGGCTTCGTTGCCGGCCGAGGCGAACAGCGACAATCCGGCGCCCAGCATCGCCAGCCGGCCGGCCATCGCGTCGAACAGCGCGCCGCTGTGGGAGAAGATGGAGATGCCGCCCGGTGTCTGGCGCTTGGCGTGGGATGTGTTGAATCCCACCGACAGTGGTAGATGCGCGTTGTAGATACCGTTGCAGTTCGGTCCGACGATGCGGATGCCTTCCTCCTGGGCGATGCGCTGGAGTTCGCGCTGGCGTTCCTCGCCGCCAGCGTCGAGGCTCTCGGCATAGCCGGCGGACCCGACGATGACCGCTTTCATGCCGGCGCGTGCGCAGTCTCGGACGGCCTGGACGGCGGCCTCGGCGGGGATGGCGAGGAAGGCGGTGTCGACCGGCCCCGGCAGCGCGGTCAGATCGGGGAAACAGGGAATGCCGTCGACGTCCTTCAGGCGCCGGCTGATGCCGTAGATGCCGCCCTGGAAGCCGGTATCGCGCACGTTTGTAAGCACGATGAAGCCATGCTTGGTGGTGTCGTCGGAGGCACCGATCACGGCCACCGCCCGCGGGTGGAACAGGGCGTGCAGCGCTTCCTGCGTGGCGATCTGGGTGGGCATCCGGCGGTGTCTCCTGTCTCGATAAACGGCGCGCATACTGTCTATCGGGGGCTGTCCTGTCCATGCGTCCGGCAAGGTGGGCTGGTGTGTCCGGTGGCCGGTTAACCGTTCGGTCATGTTTGCGGGGTACGCTGCATCCGGGAGGCCATCATGTCGAATGCGATTTCATCACCGGCCGGGGCGGGCGCATGGCTGCCGGGCGGTTCGGGCGGCGTGGGTTTGTTGCAGTCCGCCGCCGGCAAGGCGACGCAGGCTCAGGAGAGCCAGGAGGCCGCCATCGTGGATGCGATCAGCATGAGCACGGTGCCGATCGATATCGCCTCCTACGGCGCGATTATCGGTAGCGTCGCCGCGGCCGGGGGCGCCGCCTCGCATGGTGCCGGTGAAGCCGCGGCGGTGCAGGACGTCATGGGGATGATCGGCAAGACGCTGTCGCAGGGGCAGGGCGCCTATTACATCGCGATCAATGTGCCGGGCGATACGCTGATGACGGCGATGACCCCGGGGCAGTTGCAGGCGTACATGCAGAGCGGTGGGGCGCTGTACCCGGATACGGTGACGTCGAGCGATGGCCGGAGCTATTCGGTTCAGGGGCTGTTGAAGCAGGCGTTCGCGGCGAACCAACGGGCCGAACAGATGCAGGCGGCGGACCCGACGATGGACAATCCCCGGCTGGACGGTGCCGAGGCGCTGCTGGACCAGATGCGGGCCGATAGTTCGCCGCCGGGCAGCCAGCGGTCGGTGCTGTTCGGATCCGGGTCGCACGGTCCCGATACCGCGAAGGCCATTCGCACCCTGGTGCTGCAGATGGGCAGCGGCGCGGACCCGGTGCAATTCACCATCGTGTATTTTCCGCCAGGGTCCGGTTCCCTTGCGGCGGCGCCGTCGGCACCGCAGGCGCCTTCTCTGTTGCAACTGACGGCGTAGCGGCGCCGACGCGGGCGATTGGCTTAATCCGGATCGCCGCCTTACCTTGCGTTCATCACGCAAGGAGGAAATCCATGACCGAAGCCAGCCCGATCCTGCTGTCGGAGATGCGCGGCCACATCCGGGTCCTGACGATCAACCGGCCGGAGCGGATGAACGCATTGTCGCCTGAACTGTCGGAGGCGCTGATCGAGGCGTTTGTCGAGTCAGGGGCCGACCCGGACATCAGGGCGATCGTGCTGACGTCTGTCGGCGACCGGGCGTTTTGCGCCGGCGCCGACCTGAAGGCGCGCGCGAAGGAGGATGCGGCGGGAAAACCGTTTCAACCGTTGCTTTCGCGGGTACAGCGCTATGTGTTCGAAGTTGTATATGAAACCATCAAGCCGACGATCGCCGCGCTGAACGGGTCGGCGGTTGCCGGCGGGCTGGAACTGGCGCTGGCCTGCGACATGCGGGTCGCGGCGGAGCATGCCCTGTTCGGCCTGCCGGAAGCCAAGCGCGGCAAGGGCGCGCATTTTGCCAACGTCATGCTGCCACGTATGATACCATCGGGCATTGCCTACGAGATGTTGTATCTGGGTGAATATATCAACGCCGAGGACGCTCGGCGCTGGGGCCTGGTGAACCGGATCGTGCCGCGCGGCGAGGCGCTGGCGGAAGCGCTGCGCATGGCCGATGCGATTTGTGAGAACGCTCCTGTGTCGTTGCGGCGAATGAAGGAAACCGCGATCCGGTCCAACGGTTTGCCGGTGCCCGCCGCGTTGCGGTTGAACGAGGGCATCAGTCCCTACAGCAGTGAGGACCGGGTGGAGGGTATCCGAGCCTATGTCGAGAAGCGGAAACCGGTCTGGCAGGGACGCTGAGGCGGAGCGGGCAACGGTTTTGCATCCGGTGGCTGAAGGCGTAACGGTTTTCCGCGGCGAGGCGGCCTGCCGTAGACGCTTGGCGAGAGCGGCGTGCGACACCACAGTGAAACACTCCGCCGCCGCACCGACTAGCGAATGAAATTAGTGGAAATGGTGAAAACGGTATTGCCTGGAAGCACCCCAATGCTGATAAAAGCATCCAACCATGGAGGCCCCGATGAAGTACCTGCCACCGTTCGAGGTGCTCAAATCGCTTCTCACCATTTCGAACGTCAAGGGCGAGCTGATGGTGAGCTGCAGTTACGAAAATATGGTGCAGATGCTCCGGAAGATGATCATTGGTGTCGATGTGGACGAAAAATGGTATCTGGAGCGCTACCCTGACATCGCAGAAGCGATCCAACAGGGACTGGTCTCGTCCGCCCGGCTGCATTTCGTGAATGACGGTTATTTCGAGGGCCGCATGCCGTTCCCCATCCATGTCGACGAACGCTATTACCTGTCGCAGAACGCGGGCGTCGCCGAGTATGTGCGCAAGGGGATGCTGGAATCCGGCCAGCAGCATTTCGACGAGAACGGCTACCAGGAAGGGCGGCTGCCGTTCGGCCTGTAACGGCTACGGCAGTTCCAGGCGCACGGCGACGGCGGCATTGGCGATCACCGCGTTGTCGCCGCGCTCGCGGTCGATGACGTCCAATCCGCCCTTTACGGCTTTCACCGTGACGATGCCGTGGGGCAGGGTCGTTTTTACAGCGTCGGTGTCGACCTTGTCGGGTTGTTGGACGCCGATGGTGACTTCCACGAACATCTGGGTCTTGGCGTCGATGCCGAGGCTGCGGATCATCGACAGCGAGGAATGATGGAGGGCGTCCTGCACCGCGCGCAGGGCGGCCTTGGTATAGTCCCCGCCATGCAGGTCGTTGCCGGTGCCGAGTTCGAGGATAACGCGCTTGCGTGCCATGTGCGGTGGTGTCCTTGGAGATTCGGTTTCGTCGCGTGGTTCAGGCCTTCGGGCTCAGGCGATCACGCTTCAGGCCACGTCGAGCCAGACCACCGCGGCGGCGCTGGCGATCAGGGTGGAATTGGTGCCTTCGTCGTTGGGGATTTCCAGGCCGCCGTCCACCAGGGTGACGGTCCCGGTGCCGTGCGGCAGGATGGCCAGGACGTCCTGCTTGTTCACTTTCTCGGGGTGTGGCACGCCGATGGTGACCTCCACCTGCATGGAATCGGTGTCGAGACCGAGCGCGTTGGCGACGCCGAGGGAGTTGTGCCAGAGGGCGTCTCGGAGGGCGCGGACCGCGGCCTTGGTGGGGTCGGCGCCCCTGATGTCGGTGCCCATGCCGATTTCCAGCACCATGCGTTTCAGCGCCATGCGCGTGTTCCCTCTGTCTGCACGGACAGTCTATCCACTGGTTTGATTCGCGCCAAATTCGCGGGCCCAATTTGCGGATGGGGCGGGTCCGTGGAACGATACGCGGGGAACGGTTCAGGAGGACGCAATGGACGTCGGCTTGCAGATGGTTTTCGCCAGCTATGGCTGGAGCGGCGTGTCGGACGAACAGGTCTGGGACGAGGAAATCCGGCTTGCCCGGGTGGCGGCGGATGCCGGGTTCGATGCGCTGTGGTCGGTGGAGCACCACTTCAACGATTATTCGTTCTGCCCGGATAACCTGCAACTGATGGCATATCTGGCGGCGGTTTGCCCAAATATCGATCTGGGCACCGCAGCGGTGATCCTGCCATGGAATGACCCGCTGCGGGTGGCGGAGCGGGCGATCATGGTCGATCTGCTCAGCAAGGGCCGGTTGCGGCTGGGGATGGGGCGCGGGCTGGCTCGGCGGGAGTTTCACGGATTTCGCGGCACGATGGATGAGTCTCGGGAACGTTTCGACGAGGCGGCGGCGATGATCGTGGGTGCGCTGCGTAGCGGATTTATCGAGGGCGACGGGAAATTCTACAAGCAGCCACGCACCGAACTGCGGCCGCGGCCTTACAAGCCGATTGACGGACGTATCTACGCGGTGGCGTCGTCGGACGATTCTGTTGTCTCGGCGGCGAAATTGAACGCGCGGATGGTGATGTTCGCCGACCGGCCGTGGCCGATGCGGATGCCGGCGATCCAGAAGCACCGCGACCTGATCCGGCAGATGCACGGTGGGCCGGAACTGGCGCCGCTGCTGGCGGATTTCTGCATCTGTACGCCGACCATGGACGGTGCCGAGGACAAGGCCCGTCAATACATGGGGAAATTCGTCGAAAGTAATTTCTATCATTACGAATTGCTGGGAGAACATTTCGGCACGGTGAAGGGCTACGACGCCTATGCGCAGAAAATCGCGCTGGCGAAAGAGATCGGCATGGATGGAATCGTTTCCGCGTTCATGCAGGCCGCGGTGTGGGGCACGCCGGACCACATTCTGAAGATGTTCGAGGAACGGCGGGCGATCGTCGGTGAATTCGAACTGGCGACGTCGTTCCGGTTCGGTGGTACACCCTATGAACTGGCCGAGGATGGGCTGAAACTCTACGCGAAGGAGGTGTTGCCGGTGTTGCATTCCTGGAAAAAGACCACCGTGGCGCAGGCGGCGGAGTAAGATCATGCCGCAACCCGATCATATCTCGGCGCTTGGGGTTCCCGATCCGTCCGGACTCGATGACGACCTGAAGGCCATCTGGGCGAAATGCGTGGAGAAACTCGGTTTCGTGCCGAATGTGTTCAGCACCTACAGCCTGCGGCCGCAACGGTTGCGGAATTTCATGGCGATGTACAATGAGGTGATGCTGTCGCCGTCCGGGCTGTCGAAGCTGGAGCGGGAGATGGTGGCGGTGGTCGTTTCGTCGGCCAACCGGTGCTATTATTGCCTGGTGGCGCATGGGGCGGCGGTGCGGGCGCTGTCCGGCGACCCCGAACTGGGGGAGATGATGGCGTTCAACTACCGGATGGCTCGGCTTGATCCGCGGCAGACGGCGATGCTGGATTTCGCCTGGAAGCTGACGGCGACGCCGCATCTGGTGGACGACGCTGATCGGGACGGGTTGTCGCAGCAGGGGTTGAGCGAGGAGGACATCTTCGACCTGTCGGAGACGGTGGGGTTCTTCAACCTGTCGAACCGGATGGCTTCGGCGACGGATATGATGCCGAATCGGGAGTATCACCGGCAGATGCGGGCGTGAGTTCGGGTTTTTGGCGGTGGGGGTGGTCGCGGGTCCGCGTTTAACACGGAGGTCGCTGAGTGCTCAGAGGACGCGGAGACGGTAGGCTGGGT
>DATAZJ010000296.1:0-6807 GCA_036272115.1 Rhodopila sp.
TTGCGAATACGCAGGCTGTGCCGGTTGCGAATACGCAGGCTGTGCCGGCTGCGAATACGCAGGCTGTGCCGGCTGCGAATACGCAGGCTGTGCCGGCTGCGAATACGCAGGCTGTGCCGGCTGCGGATAGCCGGGTTGTGCCGGCTGCGGATAGGCTGCCTGAGGCGGTTGCAGATAAGTGGGTTGCGGCCCCTGTTGCGATGCCGGCGGATAGCCGGGTGCGGCGGATGGCGCGGCAGCCGGAGGCGTGACCGGCGGGGCCTGTGTTCCGTCTAGCGGCGTCTGTTCCACGGGTGCGGCCGGCGCCGAGGAATCCGTCAGCCACGGCTTCAGATGATGCCGGATCTGGTATTCGAACTCGATATTCATGTCGTTCATCATCGCCTTGGTCATGTCGTAGAGGACTGACCGAAGGTCGCGAACACGGCCGGTCCGGCGGCTTTGCTCATGCGCCTGGGCATAGCCAAGCTGGGCGCCGCTGTCGTCGAGGATGGCCAACGACACGGTGAGCGACCCGCTTACCACATCGTCCTCGCGCGTCAGCGACGCGTCCAGGATGGAGAAGACCGCCTTGTTGGCGGTGCCGAACGCCTGCAGCCGGTCGTTCGCCATGGCTTTCAGGGCCTCGATCGGTGAGGCCGGATCGCGGTCGCTGACGTCGGGCGGCACGCCGGATGGCACGAACCGCTGCTCGATTGCGATCGAGGCGACCTTCAATTGAATGGGCGGCAGGTCGTTGTAGCGCAATGGCGCGAAATCCTGGTCCTCCTCGTCGTAACCGCCACAGGCGGCGACGGCGAGCGGCAGCAGCAACATGAAACGGCGGGTCAGGTGTTTGGCTTGCATGAAGGCGGAAAGTCCCTTGCTGGGTTAGCCGGCCCGCGGTTCCGAGCCGACCTGTCCTTGAACATCGCGGCGGGGGAACCGGAAATCAAAATTGCAGAATTCGCACGTCATGACGATATCGTCATCGATCGCCATGTGGTCGAGGTCCTGGGCCGGGAAGCCTTCCAGGATGCTGGCCAGGCGAGCTCGGGAACAACGGCAGCCGAACGAAAGCGCCCGAGCCCGGTCGGCCGCCACGCCCTCGGTATGGAACAGCCGGTACAGCAGCCGGTCGGCCGGCAGCGCGTCGTCCAGCAATTCCGCGTCGGTCAGCGTGGCCGCCAGCGTGGTGGCGGTGCGCCAGCTTTCTTCCTGGGCGGCGCCGTCCAATGCGGGATCGATGCCGCCGGCACCGGCGACCTTCTCCAGGATCAGCGCGCCGGCCCGCCAGCCGGACGGGGTTTGCGCGCAGGCCAGCCGCATGTGGCAGCGGAGTTGCTCGCTGGTGGCGAAATAGTGCAGGGCCATCTCGGCCAGGGACCCGCCCTCGATGGCAACGATGCCCTGATGGCGATTCTGCTCGCCGCCCTGATCGACCGTGAACGCCAGGAAACCGGTGCCGAGCAAGGCCTCGGCGGAGGGGGCGGGATCCTCGGCGAGGAGAGCATCGAGCTTGTCGCGGTTGGTGATGGCGTGGCCGCGCAATTCGCCGGCATCGGTGCAGTCGGCCAGCAGCATGGAGACCGGGCCGTCGCCCTTGGCCTGCAGGCTGAAAGAGCCGCGGAATTTCAGCGCCGTGGACAGGCCGGCCGCCAAGGCGAGGGCCTGGCCGACCAGCGCGGTGACCACCGGATGATTGTCGTGGCGGGCCAGCAGGGCGTCGGCAAGCGGACCCAGCCGCACGAGACGGCCGCGCACCGGACGCTGTGGCAGGAAGAACGGCACGACGCCACGCGGCACGACAAGGTCGGGCACCGGCGGACGGCCGCTATCAAGGAAGGCTGGAGTGTCGGACATGGTGCCAAGATAGGCATCTCCACGCCGCGCCGCTACCTGTCCCTCGGCGTGGACATCGCCATTGGCGCCGGTATGGGATGTCGCTGTGCTGGGCATCGCCGCACTGGGTTGCGCGATCCCGGGGTGGTGAACGCCGTCCCCGCTGGATAGGTTCGCAACGAGCCGGCACGGAACCGGTCTGGCTTCTGAGGAAACGGATGCAGCTTCGCCCCTGGATCATTCTCGCCGCCCTGGCACTCGCCCGGATCGCGTTCGGCTATCAGTTCCAAACGGTCGCGACGCTGGGCACGGACCTGGTGAGGCGGTTTGGCCTGACCTACGCCCAGCTTGGCAGCCTGATCGGTGCCTACATGTTGCTGGGCGTATTCGTCGCCTTGCCGCTGGGTCTGCTGGGGCGGCGGTTCGGCGATCGCTGGGTGTTGGGGATCGGGCTGGTGCTGATGACCGCGGGTGCCTGTGTCAGCGCCTGGGCCGATACAGCTTCGGGAATTGCCCTGGGGCGCACGCTGGCCGGTGTCGGGGCGGTCGCCATGACCGTGCTGCAGGGCAAGGTCATCGCCGACTGGTTTACCGGCCCGCGTTTCATGATCGGCATCAGTGTCTCGGTCTGTGCCTATCCGATCGGTATGGGCCTGTCGCAACTGGTCCTGCCGCCGGTGCTGGCGCGCTTCGGTCTGCAGGCCGCATTCCTGACCGACGCCGTGCCGACTTTCGTCGCCCTGGTGCTGTTCCTGGCGAGTTACCAGGAGCCGCCGCACGCCGCCGCGGTGCCGCGTCGCTTTTCGCTGCCCAGCGGGCGGGAATGCGTGCTGCTGGCGGTCGCCGGCGGGATATGGACGGTCTACACCGCAGGCTTCAGTTCCTATGCATCCTACCTTCCCAGCAGCCTGGCGTTCCGAGGCTATGGTCTGGCGGTCACCGCCCTGGTTCTGACCATCGCAACCTGGGGCAACGTGCCCGGGACCCTGGTCGGCGGCGGCCTGGCCGCCCGGTTTGGCGGTCTCAACATTTTTCTGATCGGCACGTTGTCACTGACGATCGGCATGGCCGGTTCGGCGTTGACCGGTTGGCCGGTCGCCTGGGCGCTGCTGCTGGGGGTGGCGGGATCGATCCAGCCGGGCGTCACCATGGCCATCGGCACGCTGTCGGCGCGGCCGGAAAACCGAGCCGTCGGGATGGGGCTGTTTTACACGCTGTATTATCTGGGCGGGACGGTGGCACCGGCGCTTTGCGGCATGGCGGCGGATTATTCCGGCCGGCCGGAGGGCGGATTGCTGGCGGCCGCGGCGATCTCCGCGCTGGCCATTCCGCTGTTCATGCTGCACCGGGCGATGGCGTCGCATGCGACGATGCTGGTGCGAGCGTAAGGCTGCTACCGCCGCAGGTCGAATATCCGCTTTTCCGCGTCGTCTCGCGGCGTGTTCAGCGCCTGCTCCGCGATGTCGCGGGAAAACCCGGCACGCGCCAGCAGCCCGAGTTCCCGCATCCGGATGGTGGCGTCTTCGGTTTCGGCCATACGATAGGCGCCGATCCGGCGCTTGCGCACCAGCACCAGCGCTGCCGCCAGTTCAGTGTCCGCATCTCTGACCGAGGCGACACGGGCGAGGTCGGGTGCCACGCCCTTGGCGATCAGGCGGGCCTGGACGGAACGGTTTGACTGCCCGCCGCGCACCAGGCTCTTCGCCCGGCTTTCGGCGAACGCTGTGTCGCTGACCGCGCCAGCCTCCACCAGGCGGCCGATCACCGTTTCGATCGCATCCCTGGTGGCCGCGATCACCGGTTCGGCTGCCTCGCGGTCGGCTTGCAGGCGGGCCCAGCGATCCACCCGTCGCGTCAGGACGCTACGCAGGCCGGCCTCCGTCGCCGCATACCGGGCGAGATGGTTCAGGGCCGCCTGGTACAGGCTGCCGGCATCGGGGGGCGGAGAGGCTGGTTCGCTCGACATGGCGCAACGATGCTCGGGCTTGCGGCGGATGCAAGATGTTTCACTCGTGAGGCGCGTGAGGGTTGCAACCCGGCCTTGCGCGCGAGCATGAAAGCCATTGTTTGACAGCGCGTATCGCATCGCCAATGATCGCTGTTTCCCCCGGACCCGCCCCGAAAGGTCGCGGGCGGGTGATCCGTTGGGAAAACCGAAAACCAAGGGCTGACCCCCGATGATATCCGCTCTGCTGCCGAACTACGCACGTGCCGACCTTGCTTTCGAGCGGGGGGAAGGTGCCTGGCTGTGGACGGTCGATGGGCGACGATTCCTCGATTTCGGGTCGGGCATCGCCACGGCTTCTTTGGGCCACGGCCATCCGCATCTGGTGAAGGCGATCGCCGAACAGGCCGCCAAGGTGATGCATACGTCCAACCTGTACCGGATCCCGCAGGCCGAGAAGATGGCGCAGCGGCTGGTGGATGCGACGTTCGCTGACAGCGTGTTCTTCTGCAACTCGGGCGCCGAGGCGAACGAGGGCATGATCAAGATGATGCGCCGGGCGATGTCGGATGCGGGGAAGCCGGAGCGGTTCCGGATCATCTGCTTTGAGGGCGCGTTCCACGGGCGGACGCTGGCGACGCTCGCCGCCACGGGAAATTCGCATTACCTGGAAGGCTTCGGCCCGGTGGTGGAGGGATTCGACCACGTCCCGTTCAACAACATGAACGCGGTGCGCGACGCGATCGGGCCGGGGACGTGCGGCATCATCGTGGAGCCGGTGCAGGGTGAGGGCGGCGTGCGTCCCGCCGACATGCAGTTCCTGCGCGATCTGCGCGCGGTGTGCGACGAATACGGCATCATCCTGGGCATGGATGAGGTGCAGTCCGGCATGGGCCGCACCGGAAAACTGTTCGCCCATGAATGGTCGGGCATCGCGCCGGACGTGATGTCCTCGGCCAAGGGGATCGGCGGCGGGTTCCCGCTGGGTGCCGTGCTGGCCAAGGAACAATTTGCCAAGGCGCTGGTCCCCGGCACGCATGGCACGACCTATGGCGGCAACCCGCTGGCATGCTCCGCCGGCAACGCCGTGCTGGATGTGATGCTGGCGCCGGGCTTCCTGGAAGACGTGGAACGCAAGGGCCGCAAGCTGCGTGGCGAACTGGACAAGATCGCCCGCGAGTTCCCGACGGTGTTCGTGGATGCGCGGGGTCTCGGCCTGTTGCTGGGCATGAAAGCGGCGATCCCGGTGGGCCAGGTCCAGGCGGCCTGCGTCGCGGAGGGTCTGATGGCGATCACCGCCGGCGACAACGTGCTGCGTCTGGCGCCGCCGTTGACAGTCACCGACAGCGACATCGACCAGGCGGTCGTCATGCTGCGCGCCGCGGCCACCAAAGTCGCGGCTTCGGTGACAAAGCAGGCGGCGGCACAATGAGCGGCGCACTTCGCCGCGTGCGGGGCCAGTCGTCCGAACAGGAGACCGTCCCGCGGCACTTCCTTGATCTGCGCGACTTCGACACGGCGACGTTGCGGCAGATGCTGGACGTCGCTTCCGGCTTCAAGCGGGCAGGGGGCGTGACGTCCCGCCCGCTCGCCGGCAAGACGCTGGCGCTGATCTTCGAAAAGCCGTCCACCCGCACCCGCGTGTCGTTCGAGGTCGGCATGCGCCAGCTGGGTGGCGAGGTGATCGTGCTGTCAGGCAAGGAAACCCAGCTTGGCCGCGGCGAAAGTGTCGCCGACACCGCGCGCGTGCTGTCGCGCTATGTCGATGCGATCATGCTGCGGACCGATAAGGCGTCGAAACTGCAGGAACTGGCGGAATACGCCACGGTGCCGGTGATCAACGGGCTGACCGAGGCGTCGCATCCATGCCAGTTGATGGCGGATGTGCTGACGTTCGAGGAACATCGCGGGCCGATCGCCGGCAAGGTCGTGACGTGGTGCGGCGACGGCAACAACGTGGCGCGAAGCTGGATCGAGGCGGCGGTGCGTTTCGGCTTCACCCTCCGCCTGGCAACGCCGGACGGACTGCGCCCGCCCGAGGATCTGGTCGCCTGGGCTCGTGCGCAGGGCGGCAGGATCGAACTGACCGCCGATCCGGACGAAGCCGTCGCCGGCGCCGCGTGCATCGTCACCGACACCTGGGTGTCGATGTCGGACGATCCGAACGAAAGCCGCCACAACCTGCTGGCACCGTACCGCGTCACCAGCCGGCTGATGGCGAAGGCTGCTCCGGATGCGCTGTTCATGCACTGCCTGCCCGCGCATCGCGGCGAGGAAGTGGATGCCGACGTGATCGACGGGCCGCATTCGGTGGTGTTCGATGAAGCGGAGAACCGGCTGCACGCGCAGAAGGGTGTGCTGGCCTGGGTGATGGGCGCGGCCCGATAAACTTTTGCCGCGTCTTCGCTTCGACTGACGTCCGACCCGCGCAACGGTGAAACCGCGGCGGCAGGCCAAACGTTTCCCGGCGTCCGTTGTGAGGGATCAGCCGATGGCACCGCGTCCGTTCTGGAGAGGCTACCTGAAGCTGTCGCTCGTCACCTGTTCGGTGGCGATGACGCCCGCGACCACCGAGAACGAGCGAGTGCGCTTTCACACGCTGAATCGGACGACAGGCCATCGCGTCGCCAGTCAGTATGTCGATTCCATCACTGGCAAACCGGTGGCCGAGGACGATGAGGTCAAAGGCTACCCACGCGGCGAGAACGACTACGTCCTGCTGGAGGAGGATGAACTTGAGGCGGTGGGACTGGAGAGTACCCGCACCATCGACATCGACATGTTCGTACCGGCCGAAACCATCGACTGGATCTGGTATGACCAGCCGCATTACCTGACGCCGAACGACAAGGTCGGCGAGGAAGCCTTCTCGGTCATCCGCGAGGCGATGGCGGCCACTCACATGGTCGGCATCTCGCGGCTGGTGCTATACCATCGCGAACGCGCGGTGATGCTGGAGCCTCGCGGGACCGGCATCGTGCTGTGGACGCTGCGCTATGGTGATGAGGTGCGCGATACCGACGTCTATTTCGGGAAGATCA
>DATAZJ010000297.1:0-1997 GCA_036272115.1 Rhodopila sp.
CGTATCGACAGCAACTATACCTCCGCCAGCGAACACCTGCTGGGCAGCCCTCGATTCGAGGGGCAGCGCTACTGGATCGACGTCGCCAAGACAGAGGAACAGGGTGCAAGAATTGTCGAAGCCACGGAGATTGCAGACGACCTCAAGCGAATCGCGAGCAAATACCCGCAGGACACCCTTCTGCAGGAGCGAATCGAGAGAATTGGCCGCTGGTCCCGCGAGATCGATCGAGAGGTGCTGATCGAAGGCGCCATCCCGGCCCAGGCCGTGAAGGGTGGCGCCGCGATGGCCGCAACCCGCGCATTTCAATTTGTCGAAGGAGTCGGCATCTTTTTGACGATCTACGACCTTTCGATAGCAACCCGAAATTCGCTCCGGCTTCGCTCGGCTCAGCCGATCGTAACCGAGGTGGCGCGTCAGGCCGGTGGCTGGAGTGGCGCTTTGGCTGGCTTACGGCTTGGCGCCATGGGCGGTGCGGCACTGGGAATCGAGACCGGACCCGGCGCCGTTGTCACCGCGGCAGTGGGCGGAGTAATTGGCGGCATAATCGGGTTCTACGGTGCAGAATGGATGGTCGATCATGCCAGCGATCACCCGGTCATAACCTGGCAGCCAGGGCATGCACCATGAAAAGAGACGAAATTCCCCCTCCATGGATTGCCCATCCGGGCCGGGAGCCCGGGGATTTCTACTGGCGCGAAGCAGGTGAGCCGTGGCTTTGGGACGTCTGGCGTCCGTTTTGGGACCAGCTCGACGATACTCAGCGCCAAGCCTACCTCGGCCGATGGCCCGCGCCCTCCCGGGAATGGCTGGACCTTGTCCTGACCGACGATCTGCAACATCGGCTGGATGAAGGCGATGCTCAGGACAGAGCCGCCGGCATACTCGGCGCCGATGGTCGGTTGGTGCGTCAAACGACTCAACCACCCCGATCACGGTGGCGAAAATGGTTCAGACTTTGATGAAAATGCTGTTGCCTCGATAGGCAGCTCACCCTTCCCGCCGCAACACCACCTCGATCCGCCGGTTCTCCTCCCGCCCCTCCGCCGTCGCGTTGTTGCCGACCGGGTCGGCATCCGCCCGACCTTCCGTGCTGATCCGCCCGCCATTGCCGATCGTGTGTCCCATGATCGCCGCCGCCGCCTTCGCCCGCGCTGCCGACAACTGGAAATTCGACGGGAACCGCACGCTGCGGATCGGCTGGTTGTCGGTGTAGCCGATCACCTGCACCGGCCCCCTCTCGGCTGCCAGCGCCTGGCCGATCCGCTCCAGCAACCCGGTAAACCGAGCCTGGACGTCGGCGCTGCCCGAGGTGAACATGCCGCGGTTGTGGATCCGCACCACCGGCATCGCCTCGGTGCCCAGCACCACCACCAGCCCCTGCTCGATTTCCGGGCGCAGGAACCCGCGCAGCCTGTCCATCGCTCCCGGCTCCGCGGATGGCGGTGGCGGAGGCGGCGGCTGTACCGCGGCCGCGCGCAGGATCACCGGCATCCGCACCGGGGGTGCGGACATCATCCGCTCGAACAGCCGGTCGGAATCGCCATTCAGCCCGAAGCTCGCCCAGGCGAACAGCAGGCAGATCACCGCCAGCCCGCCCGCGGCGGCCACCCAGACCGGCAGTTCAGCCCGAGCGGGGCGGTAGGGCGCGCTGACGCCGCGCCAGTGCGGGGCCAGTTCGGAATCCGGGGTCGGACGCTGGCGGGCGATGACGTTGTAGGTGTCCTCCCGCACCCGGTCCAACTCCGCCGGCCCGCGCGGTGACAGCCGGTAGCGGCCCTGGAACCCAAGCGACAGGCACAGATACATCAGCTCGATCACCGGCAGGAAATTGCCGGGATGCTGCTTCAACTGGTCCAGCAGGTCGAAGAACCGCACCCCGCCCTGCACCTGCCGGTCGTTCGGATGGAAGGTCGCCACCAGCGACCGGACGGCCCAGGCGCCCTCGCTGCCCCAGGGCGTGGCCTGCACAGCGTCGTCCAGGCTGGCGCACAACG
>DATAZJ010000298.1:0-4075 GCA_036272115.1 Rhodopila sp.
CAGAGCGAGCAGGCCGACGGCAAACAGATAGGTGTCGTCGCAAGCCAGGGCGGCTTGCCGGCAGCCGGAAAGGCGGGTTGCGGTGGCGGCGACGTCGGCGTGGAAGCGGGCGAACGGGATAAGGATGCCGCCTCGGATGGCGATTGGGTGGGTTGGCGCTCGGCCGCAGGGCAGCAGGCGGCTGGAGGGAATCCAGGTCATGCGCGGGTCTTAGGGCGGATGAGGTATTCGCCGGCGAAGAGTGCGCCCATGGCGAGGTAGGACAGCAGGCCATTCCACAATGCCCACAGATTCAAGGTTCCCCAGAGCGCGGTCCACAGAGAAATCGCGGCGTTAATCAGGAGGAAGCCGATCCAGACGACGGTTACTCCGCGGGTGTAGACGATCGCGGCGGCCGGCAGGTTTGGTTGGGTCAGACGGGCGATGCGCTCGATGATGGTGGGAGGTTGGCGGAGGGAAAGGGCGAAGACGGTGGCTGTCGCGAGGCTGATGGCGACCGGGTAGGCTCGGGCGGCGATCGTAGGGGATATCGTGAGGAGGACGGCGACGGCGGCGGCGGCGAACAGGAGGACGATTATTTCGATGGGTGAGCGGGTCAGGCGGTTCGTCGCGGCTATGCGGATGCCAATGCCGAGGATGCCGAGCAGGACGAAGGCGGCAGGGGGGATTTTGGCGAGGCCGGTCCAGACCAGGAGCGGGTAGGCCAGGGCGACGGCGACGGCCAGGGCGGACCAGGGACTGATTTTAGACGCCGGTGTTGGGTTCGGCGGCGATTGTCCGGAGATCTGGCGACCCGAAGGTGCTATCGATTGTGTCCCTGCCAATGGCCGACCTCAAGGCCGCCGCCGCTGGCGGCCCGCTTCGCGGATTAAGGGTTTGACCTCGGCCATTGGCAGAGACTCCTGCTCGGCATGCCATCGACGGATCATAGGGGTAGCATCCGGGTTGCGTGGACGTGGGCCATTTGGCTGCGACGGCGCGTGCTGTGGCGCGGATCAGTCGATGGCGACCGCATCCGTCGCCATCAGTTTCTCGATGCTGTCGAGCACGTCGCCCACGGTTCTTACGGTCTTGAATTCCTCTGCGTTGACGCGGCGGCCGGTGAGTTCGCGCAGTTTCACCAGCAGATCGACGATATCGATACTGTCCAGGTCCAGGTCATCTACCAGATGGGCATCCAGCGTTATCCGTTCGGGCGGGATTTCAAACAGCGTTTCCAGATAGCCGGTGAGCTGGCAATAGAGTTCATCGCGCGACACGATCGTTTCCCCGTTCGGCGGAAATGAATTGGGCGAGGCTGCGGACGCTGAAGAAGTGGGCCCTTATCTCGTCATTAACCGCCTCGATCCTTATACCATAGCGCTGGCGGACCGCCACACCGAGTTCGAGTGCGTCGATCGAATCCAGACCGAGGCCTTCGCCGAACAGCGGGGCGGTGCAGTCTACGTCCTGCCAGGTGATATCCTCCAGTTTCAGGGCTTGGACGATCAGTTTCCTGATCTCCGTTTCCAGGTCGTCCATGTCATAGGTGCTCCGCGTAGTGCGCCTCCAGCGCCTGGACGAGTCTCCGCGCGGCGAGGCTGCGATACTGATATCGCGCATAGAGGTCCGGGTCGAGACAATCGCTGACGGTCACGGTGAATAGCGGTGTGCGGGGCGGCAGGCGCCACCATTCCTCGCCCTTGATCAGCGTTGGCGGGTCGCAGGTGATGGTCACAGGCTGGACCGGGGCGCCGGTCAGGGTGGCAAGGTTGGCGAAGCCGCGGCGGAAGTGCATGGGTTGGCCGGGGATTGTGCGGGTGCCCTCGGGGAAGATGATCAGGCAGTTGCCGCGGTCGAGCGAATCCCGGCAGGCGGCGATCATGTCCTCAGGCAGCAGGTCGTTGCGGATGTAGCCGGCGGCGCGCATCAGCGGGCCGAGGAAGCGGTGGGTCCATAGCTGATGCTTGATGATGCATTGGGCGTTGGGGATGACCGCCATCAGCAGGACGACGTCGAGCAGGGAGGGATGGTTGGCGACAATCATCCGCCCGGCGGCGCGGTGGAGTTTGTCGAGGCCGACGGTGCGCAGCCTAATCAGGTTCAGCCCGCACAGGGTGGCGATGTAGACCCGGAATGCATGATGGATAGTGCGGCGGGCGCGTTCCTGGCGGTGGCCGGGCAGCATGGCGAGCGCAGGCAGCAGGGTGACCGCGAGGACACCGCCACCAAAGAAGACGCAGGCGAAGGCGATACCGGTTCCCAGCAGTCGCACAGCGAATTCAATCCGGCGCATGGCCACTCCGCCAGTGCCAGGTGAAGTGTTCGCCGGTGGTGGTGGCATGGGGTGCGGCGCCCAGGAGGACTCGCATGAAGGTCAGTGCGCCGGTGGGATCGGGTGGGGACTCGGCTTGGGTTGTGGTCAGGATGACGGGGGCGCCTTCGGTGGCGCTCAAGGTCAGGGCGATGGCGATCGGGTCGGGGGCGGACTGGTCCAACGCGGGCTGGTCGAAGACGTCATATGGCGGGGGCAGCGGTTCGTCGAAATACACCAGGACAACGGGGTAGGTTGGGCTGTCGGCCAGGCAGGAAACGGCTTCGAGCAGGCCGAAGCCGAAGCTCTCGGTGCCGGCGGCGATCATGGTGTGGCCCTGGCGGTTACCCCGGGCGATGGAGAGCAGGCCGAGCAGGGCGTTGTGGACCGAGAGGGTGAAGTCGGCGGGGGAGGTCCCGGTCCGAACGGCGAGCGAGTCGAGGATGGAGAGGGTGCGGCCGAACTCGCCGTGGCGGGAGCAGGCGATCAGGCGGCCGGTGGCGGAGTCGGGGAGCGACCAGGCGGCTTTGAGGGCTTGCTGGCCCAGGGGGCTGACGCGGCGGCGGAGCAGGACGGGGACTGGTTTGTGATCGGTGTCCGAAGATTGTGCGGGTTGGCCGGCCCATTGCAGCCACGCGGCGGCGGTTTCCCGGCCCGGTGCCCAGGCGGCCCACGCTTTCACGTGGAAGGACAGACCAGTCACCGGGATGGTGTTTGTCGACGGCCGGTTCGGACATGGTATGGGCGGCGTGAGAACATCTTTTACACATCGCCCGATAAGCCGCGAAGCTCAATCAGGAACCGGCCGAAGCCGAAGATTGTGATTTCGCGTGCGTCAGCGACACAGCAGCGAACCCAACAGACGCATCCCTGCGGTCGGGTGAATCGGCTCACCCAACCAAGGGCTGGCGGTTCAAATCGGACGGTACTATCCCTTTGATTTGAACCTCTGGCGTGATCCTGACCTCTCCGCCTTGTGTAGTCGCGGCGGGCCTGGCTGGTGTAGCTCAAGGAGCGGCGACATCTCGATACATGGGATCGGCGGCACATGGGATCGGGGACACATGGATCATATGCCGGCCGAAATGGCGAAGCCGGCCACCTTGCCGGGATTTTGCAGGCGTTTTCTGACCAAGTTGCGCAGGGCGGCGGCGGGTTCGGGCGGCATCCTGCGCGGCGGCGTGGTCGTGGTGCTGTCGCTGTTGACCGGCTGCGAGAGCCCAACGGTTTTCAGCCTGCCGGGCGCGCCGGGCAGCGAAGCGCTGTATGCCTCGCTGTATCCCTATTTCATCGAGCCCTGTGCGGTGTCAGCGCTGAAGAAAAAGCCCGGGTTCGGGTTTGAATACCGCGGTGGGCCGGGCGGCCATGCGGTGGTTTACCTGAATGGCGTATGCCGGGATCCGCAGCAGGCTTATCCGGTGCTGGAGATGTGCGACGATCGCGTACCTGAAACGGAAACCGGGGTTGGCCTGAGTTCCAACGGGCATTTCGCCAACGCCGCCTGGATCGCCACGCCGGGCCGCGATTTCTTCTTCGATGGGGCGTTGCAGCCGGGCGAGTCTGTCGACGTCGCGTCCTATGACCGCACGCAAGCAGAGGCGAGGCGATTGGGGGTCCTGGATGGTGTTCGGTTCCATAGGGACGCGTTCAAGGACCAGCCGGCCGGGATGAACCGAACCGACTTCAAGTATGAGGCGTCGGTAGCCACCGATTATGGGGTGTCACTGGGTCGCGGGCGGTTTTGCGCGCGCTTGCCAGTGAGTCGTGCACAGATGAAACGGG
>DATAZJ010000299.1:0-2792 GCA_036272115.1 Rhodopila sp.
GGTTTGGCGGATGTCTCGCCGGTATTTCGATCGGTTGCCAGCATGACCGAAGGCATCGCCACGATCTCATCGTCGAACGCACCGGACTGCTGTCCGGCCGCGGTCCGCTGCTGCGAGCGCAACGCGTATTCGTCCTGCGCCTCGCGTGAAATTTTATAGCGGTCGGCGACGAGTTCCGCCGTCTCGATCATCGTCATGTAAATTCCCGGCACATGCGCCATCAATTCCGGATCGCGCGCCCGCGTCAGGTTCATGGCGTTGGTCTGCACCAGTGAAATCGACTCTACGCCGCCGCCGATCGTGATTTGCATGTCGTCGTGCAAAATCTGTTTCGCGGCCGTCGCGATCGCCATCATGCCGGAGGCGCACTGACGATCCACTGACATCCCGGCGACGCTGTCCGGCAACCCGGCCCGTAGCGCTGCCTGACGGGCGATGTTGGACCCTTGGGCCCCTTGCTGGAGCGCAGAACCCATGATCACGTCATCGACCTCGGCCGGGGCGACACCGGCGCGCTTCACAGCCTCGGCGATCACGTGCCCGCCCAGAGCCTGTGACTGGGTATCGTTGAATGCGCCGCGATAGGCTCGGCCGATCGGCGTACGGGCGGTGGAGACGATGACAGCGCTGCGCATGGGCGTGCTCCCGGTTTATTTTTGCCAATGCAGTGATGGCGCGGAAATGGTGCGGCGTCCACCGGTGGCTACCGTTAATCCGGTGGCGGGTTGGGAAGAATCCGTCTACGTCCATCCGGTGAAACGCACCCTTGCCCTGCCCGACTCCCCCGCGGTTGTCGCCGGCTTCGGCCATGCGTCTATCCTCACCCCTGACGGCGAGTTGCTGACCCTGCCGACCGAGGAGGCCGCCGCCCTCCTGCGCACCCTTCCGCCACCCATCCTGGTGCACGCCCCCGCAACCTTCCGTCGCCTCGCGATGCGTCCTGGGCCGGCATTCGACCTGCTGGAACTGTTTGCCTTTGCCCGCCCAGGAGAGGGTGCCGCGCCAACGCCGAGGGGCCTCGCGCAGGCGTTGGATCATGACGACCCACCCGCCGCGCTGGAGGACCAGGCGGCTCTGCTGCCGGATCTGGCGCTGCAGTTGCTGAACCATCTCGCACGCGGCCGCGACACCCCGGTAAACCGCGATGCCGCCGGACTTGCTGCCAGAATGGGTCGTGCCGGTTGGGGCTGGTCTGCCTACGTGATGGAGGCGTTGGGCCAGCCTGACGCTGCTGCCTCGATCGATGCGCTAAAGGTGTGGCGTCGCCTGCCGGAGTTCGAGGAAACCGCTGTCCCGCCGCCGCCCTCCGCTTATCCGGTTACCGAGGCCGAAGCGCGCATCCGACTGGCCCAGATCCTTGGGGCCAACGCCGAGCAACGGCCGGGTCAGGCCGACTACGCCGGGGCTGCGACGGCCGCGTTTGAGCCGCGCGAGACCAAGGGTGATCCGCATCTCGTGCTGGCCGAGGCGGGCACTGGCACCGGCAAGACCCTTGGCTATCTCGCCCCTGCCAGCGTCTGGGCTGAAAAGAATAAAGGCCCAGTCTGGATCAGCACTTTTACCCGTCACCTGCAACGCCAGATCGAAACCGAGGTTGGCCGCATCTGGCCCGATCCCACCGAGCGCCGTGCCAATGTCGTCGTCCGCAAAGGCCGCGAAAACTACCTGTGTCTGCTGAACCTGGAGGAGGCGGTGAACAACGCCGCCTCCGGTTTCCTGCAGAACCAACTCGTCCCGCTTGGTTTGATTTCCCGTTGGGCTGCGGTGTCTGAGGACGGCGATATCCACGGCGGCGACCTGCCGGGCTGGTTGGGCGAACTGCATGGCGGCGCTCTTATTGCCAGCCTCGCCGATCGTCGCGGTGAGTGCATCCATGGCGCCTGCACCCACTACCGCCGCTGTTTCGTCGAGCACACGATCCGTCGCGCCCGCACCGCCAGGCTGGTGGTCGCCAATCACGCGTTGGTGATGGTTCAGGCGGCCTGGGGCGGGCTGGACGATAGCGCCGTGCCGACCCGGTATGTGTTCGATGAGGGCCATCACGTCTTCGATGCTGCCGATGGCGCTTTCTCGGCCACTCTGTCCGGCCTGGAGACCAGCGAACTCCGTCGCTGGCTGCTGGGTGCCGAGGGCGGGCGGTCACGATCTCGCGGCCTCGCGCGACGGGTCGAGGATTTGGTTGCCGACCGCGCGAACCTGAAAACCCCTCTCGATGCCATTTTGCAGGCCGCCCGAGCGCTGCCCGGTGTCGGCTGGACGGCGCGCCTGACCGAGGAGGGACCTGAACTCGATGGCGTGGAACCCAGGCAATCCAATCCGACTGAGCAGTTCCTGCGTTTGGTTCGCCAGCAGGTGATGGCGCGCACGTCAGCGGAAGACTGGCCTCGGGCCCGGCCCAACCCCTATGGCACCGTCGAATGTGACGTGCATCCATTGAACGAACCCGTGGCCGAAGCCGCCGACCGTCTCGCCCGCGCACTGGGCCGGCTCGCCGAACCGGTGGAAACGTTGCGGACACGGCTGCTCGCGCGTGCCGAGGATGAGGCGGAAGACATGGACACCGCCACCCGCACGCGGATCGAGGCGATTGCCCGATCGCTGGACAGGCGCGCAGTCCAGCCGCTCCGGGCCTGGCGGTCGATGCTGACGGCATTGGCTGAGCCTGACCAGGAGCCGGGCGACCGGCCCGGTTATGTGCCGTTCTTCCGGCTCGACCGGCGCGACGGCAATCGGGATTTCGATGTGGGTTTGCATCGGCATTGGCTGGATCCGACGGTGCCGTTCGCGCTGAC
>DATAZJ010000300.1:0-5850 GCA_036272115.1 Rhodopila sp.
GATGGTATCGGTGATGACGCTGAAGCCAGATGGCTGGAATGACCGGATACGCAACAGCCTGGACGGTCGCATCCCGGTTTACAGTTCGCAGCTTTGCCGCGCTGTCGGGGTCTCACAGTTCATACGGGACGCCGGGATCGATCTGGTCCACTCGCATTTCGTCGGTGCGGAAGATCTGTTCTTTTCGGACAGCCGGGATATTCCGGACGTTGCGTATGTCGCGACCTTGCACGGGTCCTATGAGTCGATTTGCCAGACGAGGCGGTTCATTCTGAAGATGGCCCGGCATGTTTCGCATTGGGTTTATCTGACCGAGAAGAACCTGGACCACCTGAAGGTTCTGGATGCGACCGCCAGGGATCTGGTTTCATCCTCGACAATACCGAATGCGATGCCGATGGATGCCAGGCCGTTCGGGCAGACCCGCGGCGAACTGGGCATCGATGACGGGGATTTTGTTTTCGCCCTGGTTTCCAGGGCATTTCCGGCCAAGGGTTGGGAAATCGCGATCAGAGCCCTGGAGGTCGCCGGGGATCGTGCGGGTCGGCGGCTGGTGCTTTTGCTGTGCGGGTCGGGCGAGGAGGCGGAGCGATTATCCGCGCTTTACGGCGACCGCCCCGACGTCAGATTTCTGGGGTTCCAGGAGCGTATCCATGGCCTGTATCGCCTCGCCGACTGTGCCGTGCTGCCGACCCGGTTTCCCGGCGAATCGTTTCCGTTGACGATCATTCAGGCGCTGCAAGTGGGGCGGCCGGTGATCGCGACGGATATCGGGGAGATCGCCCGCATGGTCGGTCGGGGCGATCACGCCGGCGGTATGGTGCTGCCGGCTGCGCAGGATGACGAGACGTTCGTCTCGGTGCTGGCCGATGCGATGGTGGCGATGGAAGACCCCGCCACGCATCGGCGGCACGGTGAGGCGGCGGCGGAACTTGGCCGCCATTACAGCATGGACGCGGTCGCCGACGCCTATATCGACTGTTACGAGGCAACCATCAGGCGCCATGCGCACCGGTCACTGGCGGAGTTGATTGCGTAGTGGGCGTGGTCCCGGCGGGCGGCCAGGGGGTGGTGCGGGAAAAGTCGCCCGGCGTGGTGGTGGGACGGGACGACGCGGGAGAGGCCGGTTCGACGGTCCTGGACGGACGCTGATACCAATCGCCTTTGATGTTGACCCATCGGCACCGTAGTGCAGCCGTCATGGCTAGCGCAGGGTTGGCATCCATGCCTTTGTTTTCGTTCGTCAAAGGCGTGGATGCCGGCATGCGCCGGCATGACGGGCGGGGTCAATCGACGAGTCGGCGTTAGCGCCGGATGGTATAAGTGCCCTACGCGGAATGACCGCTCCAGGGGAAGCACGTCGGCCCTATGCCGCCATGGCGGGCCTTCACCCGCCGTGACGATGAGAGGCCGCAACCCCGATACTCGGCGATTCGGTTGGTTCGCGCCGGAGCCTAGGCCGCCTTTTTCACCAGCAGGTTCATCGCGATCATTGTCTCGGCGATCTGCACCGCGTTGAGGGCGGCGCCCTTGCGCAGATTGTCGGAGACGCACCAGAACGACAGGCCATGCTGCACCGTTGGGTCCTTGCGGATGCGGCTGACGAACACCGCGTCCTCCCCGGCGCATTCCAGCGGCGTGACGTAGCCCGCGTCTTCGCGGACATCGACGACCTCGATGCCGGGTGCGTCACGCAGGATGGCGCGGGCCTCGCCGGCGGTGACCGGGTTCTCGAATTCCACGTTCACCGCTTCGCCGTGGCCGATGAACACCGGCACGCGGACGCAGGTGGCGTGCACGGCGATGTTCGGATCGAGGATCTTCTTGGTCTCCATCACCATCTTCCACTCTTCCTTGGTGGAACCATCATCCATGAACTTGTCGATGTGCGGGATGCAGTTGAAGGCGATTTCCTTGGTGAACTGCTCCGGCGGGCTCTGTTCGTGCACGAAGGACGACTTGGTGTGGTTGAACAGCTCGTCCATGCCTTCCTTGCCGGCGCCTGACACCGATTGGTAGGTCGAGACGACCACGCGCCTGATCTTGAATTCGTCGTGCAGCGGCTTCAGCGCGACCACCATCTGGATGGTGGAGCAGTTCGGGTTGGCGATGATGTTGCGCTTGCCGAACCAGCGCAGGTCCTGCGGGTTCACCTCCGGCACCACCAGCGGGACGTCGGCGTCCATGCGGAACTGGCTGGTGTTGTCGATCACCACGCAGCCGGCGGCGGCGGCGCGCGGCGCATGGATCGCCGAGACCGCGGCGCCCGGGCTGAACAGTCCGATATCGGTGCCGGTGAAATCGAACGTGTCCAGGTTGCGGACCGTCAGCACTTTTTTCTCGCCAAAGGAGATTTCCGCGCCCGCCGAACGGCCCGAAGCGAGGGCAATCACGTCGGAGGCGGGAAAATTCCGCTCCACCAGGGTTTTGATGATCTCGCGTCCGACTGCCCCTGTGGCGCCGACAACCGCGACCCTGTAAGCCATGACATTCTCCTGTTGCGACGCGGCCATGGGGCCGAGCCAAGTGATTTAGGCGGCAAAGACGGCGCACGGTTAGCGGCACCGGCGCCGAGAGGCAAGCCATACGCCGATTTCTTGTTTTTGACGTATGAAAACAGGATAATGGAGGCATGCAGCGCATTGTCACCCTGACCGAACGGAAGACGGCCGAGGCGGTTCGGCGTCAGCAGGCGGTGGCGGCGCTTGCCCTGGTGCTGGCGGAGTATGCGCGGGCGCATGGCGGGCGGTTCCTGCTGTTCGGATCGGCGGCGCGGGGAACGATGAAATACGACAGCGACGTGGACGTGCTGATGGATTTCCCCGAGGACGCGCTGAACCAGGCGTGGAAGTTTGCCGAAGCAGCGTGCTGGGAACGCGCGCTGGAGCCGGATCTGTTGCCTTATCGATGGTGCAAACAGCCGTTCCTGGACCATGTCGCGGCCGATATGCGGGTGTTGGCATGAGCGATGCCCGGTGGTTCGAAGTCGATACGGCTGTCGAGGCGGCGGTTCGCCACTTCACCTGGGCGCAATCCTTCTACGTCCGTATTGAGGGGACAAACGCGATCGAAGACCGGCATCTGGTCGAGATGGCGTTCATGCACGCCATGCAATCCGGCCACACATCGCTGGAAAACACGCTGCTGCGGGTGCTCGACCTGTGCGGCGAGGCCGCGCCCACCGGCGCGACATGGCACGCGGACCTGATCAGGCGTGCTGCTCGGGCACTGGATGGGCGGCCGGCCATCCTTGCCGACGTGGTGGCGGAAGCCGCGGACGTGACGCGCCGTTTCCGCAATGTGGCCGTGCATGCCTATGACAGCTTTGATTACACGAAAGCGGGCGAGGCGGTGCGCGGTGCCGGCATGATCGCCTCGCTGCTGCCGTCCGAGATCGCGCGCTTCCGCCAGGCTATGGATCCGTAGGATGCAGGCCCCCTTCCCGGCCAGCGATGCCTGGCAGGACGCGACGACGGTCCTCGCGCTGCTGCAACGGGCCGTGGCGTGGGCGCCTGATGCCGAGGCGGTGGTCTGCGGTCCTGCACGACTGACCTATCGCCAGTATCTGCAAGCCGTGGCCGGTCTCGCGGTGCGGCTTCGTGCGCTGGGGGCGGCCGGTGAGCGCGTTGCGCTGCTGAGTGCCAACTCGGCCGAGGCGGCGGTGGCGACGCTGGCGATCCAGGCGGCGGGTGCGGTGTTTTGCCCGATGAACCCGGCCTATACCGAACGGGAACTGCGACAGATCCTGGATGACTGCCGGCCGAGGATCGCGGTCTGTGACGCGGTGTGCGCGCCTCTGGTGCTCGGTTTGGCGGCCGAAACCGGCATCGCGCATGTGATCGTGCCGGATGGTTTCGCGCAGACTGGCGATGGGGCTTTGGAACTGCCCGACGCTGGGGCGATCGGGATGATCCAGTATACCGGCGGCACCACCGGGCGGCCGAAAGGCGTCATGCTGACGCATCGGGCGATCGCCACGAACGTATTGCAGCGGGAGGTGTTTCTGCCGACGCGTTCCGGCGATCGGTTCCTGTGCATGATGCCGCTGTTCCATTCGTTCGCGCTGGCGATGAACCTGTATCAGGCGCTGGTGTGCGCCGGGACGCTGGTTATCCTGCCGCGGTATCGGCCCGATCGGGTGGTCGCCGCGCTGGCCGAGGAGCGCATCAGTGTTCTGCCGGCCGGCGCCACGGTCTTTACCGGCCTGTTGGGTTATGAGGGGTTTGCCGGTGCCGATCTGCGCCAGCTTCGCGCCTGTTATTCGGGTGCCTCCGCGCTGCCGGCGGAGATCCTGCGGCGCTGGGAAGACGCCACCGGTGTGCCGATTTATGAAGGCTATGGGCAGACCGAGGCCGGGCCGATCCTGACCTACAATTCCCCGGGTTTTACGATGAAACCGGGGCATGTGGGTCTGCCTCTGCCGGGCACGGACATCCAGATCGTCGATGCCGTCACCGGGCTTCCCACCGACCTGCCGGGTGAAATACGAGCGCGCGGGCCGCAGATCATGGTCGGGTATTGGAACCGGGCGGAGGAGACTGCCTCGGCACTGCGCGACGGCTGGCTGCATACCGGCGATATCGGGGTGATCGATGGCGACGGTCATTTGGCCATTCTCGATCGCTTGAAAGACATGGTGATCACCGGCGGCTACAACGTCTACCCGCGGGAGGTGGAGGATGTGCTGCTGATGCTGCCCCAGGTGCGGGAGGCGGCCGTTTTCGGCGTTCCCGACGCCTATCGCGGCGAAGTGCTGCATGCTCACGTGGTGTTGCATCAGCCGATGGCGGTGGCGGACATCCTGGCCCATTGCGGGGCCAACCTGGCGAAATACAAGGTGCCGGCGTCGCTGGCGGTGGTCGAGGCGATACCCAGGACCGGTGTGGGCAAGATCGACAAGGTGGCGTTGCGGCGTTTCTCCGCCTGAGCGAAACCGGGTTGGCAACCGCGGCGGTTGCCGGCAGTTTGCCCGCCACAGCTAACAACACCCATACCTAACAACAACAGAGAGGAGACGCCGTGACCAGCCTTGTCGCGTCGCAGCGGGTTAAGACTATCCAGCGGATCGCGGTGGCGATGCTGTTGATCACCGGGGCGGTCAACTACATCGACCGGGTCGCGCTTTCCATCGCCAACCCGCTGGTGCGGGCGGATCTGCATCTTTCCATCGGCGAGATGGGGGTGCTGCTGTCGGTGTTCCTGTGGACCTATGCGCTGTGCCAGTTGCCGGTGGGCGCGGCGATCGACCGGCTGGGGCCGCGCTGGCTGCTGGGGATCGGGGTGATCATATGGTCGATCGCCCAGGTCGCGGTTGGCTTCGTCGGTACCATGACCCAGTTCGTCTGGACGCGGGTCTTCCTTGGCATCGGCGAATCGCCCCAGTTCCCCCTGGGCGCCCGGGTGGTTCGCAACTGGTACAACGTGAGGGACCGGGGCACGCCCACCGGTATCTTCAATTCGGCGTCCACCCTGGGCCCGGCCATCGCGCCGCCGCTTCTGACGGGGCTGATGATCAGTCTGGGTTGGCGGTGGATGTTCATCGTCATCGGCCTTGCGGGGCTGGTGGTCGGCGTGGCGTGGTTTTTCATGTACCGCGATCCGCTGGCGCGCCGGTTGAACCAGGACGAGATGCAATACCTGCTCGATGGCGAGGATAACTCCGTCGGCGAGACCGTCACTTTCGCGGAATGGCGGCGTTTGTTCACGTACCGCACGACCTGGGGGATGATCCTGGGCAATTTCGGGTCGGGCTACATGATCTGGCTGTATGCCGCATGGCTGCCGGGCTACCTGGAAATCCAGCGGCACATGACGATCGCCCATACCGGTTTCGTGGCGTCGATCCCCTAT
>DATAZJ010000301.1:0-2536 GCA_036272115.1 Rhodopila sp.
TTATTGTGTCTGCAACGACGTCAGCGAGCGCGAATTCCAGACCGAACGCGGCGGCACCTGGGACAAGGGCAAAGGCTGCGACACATTCGGTCCGACCGGTCCCTGGATGGTGACGAAGGATGAGGTCAGCGACCCGCAGGACCTGCCGCTGTGGACGGAGGTGAACGGCAAGCGCTTCCAGGACGGTTCCACCCAGACCATGATCTTCGGCGTCCAGAAGCTGGTCAGCTATGTCAGCCACTTCATCACCCTGCACGCCGGCGACGTGATCGCCACCGGCACGCCACCCGGCGTCGGCATGGGCATCAAGCCGGAGCCGGTGTTCCTGAAGGTCGGCGACGTCATGCGCCTGGGGATCGAGGGCCTGGGCATCCAGACCCAACGGATCGTCGCCGCTTAGTGTCCCACGCGATATAACCGCTCCAGGGAAGTACGGTTGCTCGATGTCGTCATGGCGGGCGAAGGCCCGCCACCCACGTCTTTTTCGAGATCGGTTGCGGAAGGCGTGGGTGGCGGGCCTGCGCCCCCAATGACGACGAGAGGCCGACGTCCTGTGCTTGTCGACCCGGTTATTTGGCCTCGGACTTTAGGCCTTCATCCAACCGCATGCCCGGCCCTCGCCCCATGCGCGCTTCAACCGTTCAGGCGCGCATGGCCGGCTCAACCTCGACCCGCTGAACCTACCCCTCCTCATCCGGCAGCGGCACGCCCGCCTGCGCGCCGAACCGGCGCTCGCGCAGCCGGAACAGCTCCACAATATCGGTCACACCCGGCAGCACCGCGGCAATCCCGCAATGCGGGCACAGCGGTGTGTCGCCATCGTCGATCCAGTCAATCACCTCCGACGCCGCGAAGGTCTGAAGGCAGCAGAAGCAGCCGCACTCCATGAGGCTTTCTCCAATCGTCCGGCTCATCGCCGGGACAACACTGATCCGGCTCGCATTCGCCGCGACAACCGGGTTGGGGATGGATGAGAGCTATATGGTAACCGCCGGGCGCACCCTGAGTCTCGGGTATTTCGATCACCCCCCGGCGAGTTGGTGGCTGTCCTGGGGCGCCGCCCACCTGTTCGGCACCGAGGCACCCTGGGCGGTCCGCCTGCCCTTCATCCTGCTGTTCGCCCTGTCGCAAGTGCTGATGTGGCGGATCACCTGCCGCCTGGCGGACCAGCGGGCAGCCTTCTGGGCCGTCGTGGCGCTGAACTTGTCCCCGGTGTTCGGCATTACCACCGGCACCTGGGTGCTGCCGGACGGACCGCTGGATGCGGCATTGCTGGCGGCGGCGCTGTGCCTGCTGCATGCGCTGCCGGCGACCGGCAGGAAGGCACTGGGATGGTGGGCCGCCACCGGGGTCTGCGCGGGTCTGGCGCTGTTCTCGAAATACTCGGCTGTGCTGACGATCGGCGGCGCCTTCCTTTATCTGCTGGCCAACCGCCCGCACCGGCACTGGCTGGCCCGCCCCGAACCTTACGTGGCGGCGCTGCTGGCGCTGGCCGTGTTCTCGCCGGTGCCGATCTGGAACGCCACGCACGGCTGGGCATCGTTCGCCTTCCAGGGAGACCGGGCGTCGGGACTGCGCTTCCGCCCCCTGATGCCGATTCAGGTCCTGGCCGGCGAGGCGCTGTTCGTGCTCCCCTGGATATGGCTGCCGATGATGATCCTGTTCGTGCGCGGCTTCCGGCAAAATTGGCAGGAACGGCTGCTGGTATGGCTGGCGGCGCCCCCCATCGTGGCATTCGCCCTGATCGCGGCATGGTCGAGCCAGCGCGTGCTGTTTCACTGGGCCGCCCCCGGCTACCTGATGCTGTTTCCCCTGCTGGGCCGGGCGATCGCCGAGCGGGTGGGTGTCGTGTCAGTCCGGCGGACAGTGGCGGGGACGGCGGCTTTGGCACTGGTCTCCATCACGGTGATCGCCACCCAGATCCAGTTCGATTGGCTCGGCGGCAGGTTGGCCACGGTCATGCGCACCGACCCAACAGCCGAGGGCCTGGATTGGACCTCCTTGCGCACTGACCTGGCGGCACGCGGCCTGCTGCCCCCCGGCACGGTCGCGGCGGCGCTGAACTGGCGCGATGCCGGCAAGATCGGACGCGGGCTTGGACCGGACGCAACAATGCTGTGCCTGAACACGGACTCGCGTCAGTTTGGCTTCGCCGATCCGCTGCGTGCGTTTGCCGGGCGAAACGTGCTGGTCCTGGTCATCGGCCCCGCGGACAAGGCGGTGGCCGAGACCAAGCCATGGTTCCAGACAGTCGAGGTACTACCCGGCACATCGGTGCGACTGGACGGGCGCGTGCTGCGAACGGTGACCGTGCTACGCGGTCGGGGGCTTTTGGCGGGATCGTCGAGTACCGACTAGTGTCCTGCCCCTGAAGTTCGTCGCATCTTGCGGCGGGCTTCTGGGACCAGCAGGCCACTGGAAACAAAGAGCTAGTGTCCTGCCCCTGAAGTTCGTCGCATCTTGCGGCGGGCTTCTGGGACCAGCAGGCCATTGAAAACTAGACCCTGATATAGCTGTAGTGCTGTTCCTGCAGTTC
>DATAZJ010000302.1:0-8019 GCA_036272115.1 Rhodopila sp.
CGGTCATCTGGATATCGTGGTGGCGAATGCGGGGATCGCCGGTGGGACGCCGGTCGGGGGCACCTCGGCGGAGCAGTTTGCGCGGATCATGGGGACCAATGTGACCGGGGTGTTCCTGACAGTGCAGGCGGCGGCGCCGTATCTGCGTCAGGGGGCGTCGGTGGTGCTGATCGGGTCGGTGCATGCGGTGCTGGGCATGCCGGGGTATGCCGCCTATGCCGGCAGCAAAGGGGCGGTGAGTGCGATGGGGCGGGTGCTGGCGTCGGAACTGGCGACCGCCGGGGTTCGGGTGAACGTGGTGGTGCCGGGGGCGACGCGGACGCCGATCTGGTCCAAGTTCGGGCGTGGGCCGGATGCGCTGGCCGAGATGGAGCCGCGGATGGTGCGGGCGGTGCCGAGCGGACGGATCAGTGAGGCGGCGGAGATCGCCAATACGATTTTGTTTCTGGCGTCGGACGATGCGACGAATATCACCGCGGCGGAAATCGTGGTGGATGGCGGGCTGACCGGGGCACCGTCGGGGGCGCCGATTTATCGCGGGTGAGGGTTGGGTCGGTTCCCGCCGCTACACCACCTGGGAAAGTGAGTGGCGGGCGTCGTTTGGTCAGTCCGATTGTCTGTAAGCTGCGGTCATGCCGGGCAGCGCACCGACAGCTCGAAACCGCCTCCGAACGGCAGAGTCATCGTCCGGAAGCCGTTGGCCGGATCGTTCAGGAACGCGAAGTAGTCCGCGTAGGCGTCGCGATGCTGTGCGGTGTTGTCGCAGACGACGATGGCACCGGATCGCAGATGCGGAGCAACCAGTTCCAGCGCCGGCCGGGCCATGGCGACCCAGATGTCCACCAGCATGAAATCCACCGGCCCGTCGATCTGCTTCAGGGTTTCGCGCAGGTCGCCCTCCCGCAGATCGATGCAATGGCTCAGGCCCGCCTGTGCGAAATGCGCCCGAGCGGCGGCGGCCTTTTCGGGCTCGTATTCGGTGCCGATGACTATGCCGGTGCCGCCGGTGGCGCGGATGTTGTCCCGCAGCGCGGCGGCGAGATACAGCGTCGAAACGCCATGGGACGTGCCGATTTCGACAATCCGGCGGGCGTCGGACGCTCGGCATAACTGATAGCAGAATTCCGCCTTGTCCCGGTCGAGCGCGACCAGCTTGTCGCGGCGAAAGTCCTTGATCTCCTCAGCCGTCGCATGCCCGGCGGCGTAGGCGGTCAGCGCGGCGCCCTGCGCGTTGCTTCCGGCGTGCAGGCCGGCCAGTATCCGTTCGAGGTCCGGATCGTGAAGAACGCCCATGGCAATCGGCTCCCGCTGACAGCCGGCACGGTAGCGCTGGCCGCGCATCGGTGTCCGGCCAGAAGCTGTCGTGCATGGGCCATCCCGCCGGATGACGCGTTCAGCCCGGATGACGCGTTCAGCCGCCCGAGGCGATCTTGTCCTTGCGAACCAGCCGCAGCGCCACCCATTTCGGACCGGGCACCGCGCGCACCTTGGGGTAGACCAGCAGCATCACGAAATCCCGCTTGCCGGCGCGCACCGCGTCGATGGCGGTCCAGACCTCGGACGGCGTGGCGACAAGCTTGTTCTGCACGCGCAGGATGACGTCACCGCTGGTCATGCCCCTTGCCGCGGGATCCGAATCCTTCGCGACGTTCGTCACCAGGACGCCGTTGAGACCCGCCACGAGGCCGAGTTTCGTTTTCTCCGCCGGCAACACCGGCGCCAGCGTCAGGCCTAGATGGGGCGGAACAGGATTGTTCGGCCGCAGGATCGGTGCCGGCGCGTCCAAGGCTTCCCATTGGTTGCGCGGCCACGCATCGACGGTGATCGGAAGCGTGAGCCGCTTGCCGTCGCGCAGCACCACCAGCGTCGTCGAGACCCCCGCCGAGGTGTGTGCGATGGCGCGCAGCAGCGCCCGCTCATCGCTGGGTGTCTTGCCGTTGAATTGCAGGATCACGTCGCCGACCCGCAGGTCGGACTTCATCGCCGGTCCACCCGACACCACCCACGACACCACGGCGCCCTCGGGTTCGGGCAAACCCATGGCATCGGCGATATCGTTCGTCATCGTCTGGACCTTCACGCCGATCCAGCCGGGGTGAACCCAGCCATAGGTCCGCAGTTGGTCCACCACGAAGCGGGCGCTGTTGGACGGAATGGCGAAGCCCAGGCCGACCGAGCCGGTGGTGGGTGAGATGATGGTCGAATCGACCCCAATCACGTTGCCCTGCATGTCGAACAGCGGGCCGCCGGAATTGCCGTGGTTCAATGTGGCGTCGGTCTGGATCAGGTCGTCATAGGGTGAGTTCTGGATGTCGCGGTTGAGTGCGCTGACGATGCCGGCCGCCACCGAAAGACCCAGCCCGAACGGATTGCCGGCGGCGAAAACCTGGTCGCCGACCTGCAAAAGATCGCTGTTGCCCCAATGTGCCGCCGGCAAGGGGTGATCGGCATGCACCTGGACCAGCGCCAGGTCGGCGAGCCGCGACGCGCTGGTCACTTTACCATCCAGGCGCATGCCATCGGACAGCGTGACGATGATTTGGAACGCGCCGTCAACCACGTGATAGTTGGTCACGATCAGGCCGGACGGATCGATGATGAAGCCGGACCCGACATAGCCCTTGACGACCGTCGGACCCTCCGGCGCCAGTTTCGCGGGACGCGCGGCGGCTGCGCTGGCAGTGGCGCTGGCGTTGGCCACCATGGCGCTGGGCGGCTTGACCAGTTCCGCCTTCTCGACATGGATATTGACCACCGTCGGCAACAGACGGTGGATGATCTGGGATTCGTTGGTGCCGACATCATCGGCGCGGGCGGAAAAGACCACGCCGCCGGCCATCAGCAGGGCGATCATGGCGACAGCGAGAAGCTGGCGAAGAGAGGCTTGATGCCGGTTCATTGTCATCGTGCTCCGATCTGGTCGCGTGTCATGGTAATGGCCGATTTTGTGCATGGATAGGACGAATCGCGGCTGATGTCGTGTGCCGCGTGATTCGCGTTTGGGCGGCGGCGGCCCCTATTGTGCCGATGGAATATACTCTCCCACTTTATGGTCTGGCCATGCTTCGATGAAACAAGATCTTGCCCACGCGTTCGCCGGGATCGCCCTGGGGCACGTCACCCGCGAATACCCCAACAAGCTGGACCACGTGCTGGCCGGACCCCAGGATGCGCGCGGCCCGCGCGACCTGCATCCGGTGTTCTACGGCAGCTTGGACTGGCATTCCTGTGTGCATGGCTACTGGATGCTGGCGAATCTGTACCGGCGTTTCCCGCAGATGCCGCGCGCCGGGGCGATCCGAACGTTGTTCGACGCGCATCTGGTGCCGGACCTTGTGGCGCGTGAGTGCGCGTATCTCGATCGCCCCGCGTCGCGCGGGTTCGAGCGGCCGTACGGCTGGGCGTGGCTGCTGAAGCTGGCGGCGGAGCTGGCATTGCATGAGACGCCGGAGGGCCGGGCGTGGTCGGCGGCGCTGCGACCGCTGGCCGAGGCATTTGCCGCCAGGTTCATGGCGTTCCTGCCGCTGGCGACCTATCCGATCCGCGCCGGGGTGCATACGAACACCGCGTTCGCGGTGCGGCTGGCGCTGGACTATCCCGACGCGGCACTGCGGGCGCTGCTGACCGGCGCGGCGCGGCATTGGTATGCCGGGGACGCGGGCTGCCAGGCGTGGGAACCGGGTGGCGATGAGTTCCTGTCCCCCGCGCTCATCGAGGCGGAATGCATGCGCTCGGCGCTGCCCGATGATGAGTTTCGCACGTGGTTTGCTGGATTCCTGCCCGCGGTCGCTCAGGGGTTGCCGGCCAGTTTGTTCACGCCGGCCATTGTCAGCGACCGGAGCGACGGGAAGATCGCGCATCTGGATGGGCTGAACCTTAGCCGGGCGTGGTGCTGGCGGGCGCTGGCCGGGTTCACAGCCGATCCGGAGGCGATACGGCGGACGGCCCAGGCGCATATCGATGCCAGCCTACCGCATGTCGGCGGCGACTACATGGGTGAGCATTGGCTGTGCAGCTTCGCGGTGCTGGCATTGGGAGAGGACTGACGGGTCGACGGGCGGCTGTATGCCGGATCGTTGGTTTGCGGTACGCTTTCCCAAAGCATGGATTGGGGGAAGCCTGATGCGGATCGTCGACGCGCAAATCCACACCTGGGGAACAGGTCTGCCAAGCAATTTGTCGCATCGGCAGGTTACTCATTTCACGCCGTCGGAGGCGATCGCGCTGATGGATGAAGGCGGTGTGGATGCCGCTGTCATTCATCCTCCGGGCTGGGACCCGCGGTCGACCGAGATGGCGCTGGCGGCGGTGCGGGATTATCCGGGGCGGTTCGCGATCATGGGGTCGCTGCCGCTGGAGCAGCCGGCTTCGCGTGCCGGTGTTGCCGGACATCGCGGCCAGCCGGGGATGCTGGGGTTGCGCTATACGTTCCTGCACGATCCGGCCAGGCAATGGCTGGCGGACGGGACGATCGACTGGCTTTGGGCGGAGGCGGAGAAAGCCGGCGTCCCGGTAGCCGTGCTGGCGACGGATTCCTTGGTGGAACTGGGGCGGATCGCGGAGCGCCATCCGGGGCTGCGCTTGACCATCGACCATCTGGGCGGACGGGGCGGCCTGACGACGCTGAAGGATGCGGCGGCGATGACCCATATGCCGGATCTGCTGGCGCTGGCGAGGTTTCCGAATGTGGCGGTCAAGGCGACCGGCGCGCCGGGCTATTCCAGTCAGGCCTATCCATTCCGGTCGATGCATAGCTACCTACGGCAGATCTACGACGCCTTTGGGCCGGACCGCATGTTCTGGGGCACCGATATCACCAAGATGCCGTGTTCGTGGCGGCAATGCGTGACGATGTTCACCGAGGAACTGCCGTGGCTGGGTGAGCAGGACAAGCGGCTGATCATGGGCGATGCACTGTGCGCGTGGTGGGGCTGGACTCGCTGAACAGGGGGAGGATTGTGCAATGAACAAGAAAATCGCGGTGGTGGTCGGCGCGACATCGAAATGGCAGTCGGATGGCCGCAACACGAAGCTGGCGCACGGCAAGACGCTGGATGACAGCGACCTTCCGGTCGGCGTGCGCTGGGGCATCGGCGGGGCGGTCGCGCAGAAGTTCGCGCAGGAAGGGTTTCGTGTCGTGCTGACAACGCGGGCGCGGGCGAATGCGACGGCGCTGGCCGATGCGATCCAGGCGCAGGGTGGCGACTGCATGATCGTCGAACTGGATCTGGTTTCAGAACAGTCGATCGCAGCGGCGTTCGCCACGATCCGGCGTGAGGCCGGCGATCCGGATGTGCTGGTTTACAATGCCGGCTACCTGGAAGGGCGCGACCTGCCGCCGGAGAAGGAATTGCTGGAGCATATCTCGGTGGAGATGCTGGATACGGCGATGCATATCGCCAGCCGGGGGCCGTTTCTGGTTGCCAAGGAAGTGTTGCCGGCGATGCGGAAGAAGGGCGAAGGGTCGTTTTTGTTCTCTAATAACTCCAGTTCGCTGCGCGGGCGGAAGCGGATGACGGGACAGTCGCTGTATTATCCTCGGGTGATGATGCGGACGCTGGCGCAGGTGCTGACCGAGGAATACTCCGAATTCGGGGTGCATGTGGCCAATGTGGTGATCGACGGCACGATCGACTCGCCGGGGACGAGGGCGCTGCCGAAGGCGCAGAAGCAACCCGATCTGGTGATCAACCCGGTCAAGATCGCCGAAGCGTTCTACTATCTGCACACGCAGGATCGGTCCTGCTGGACGCATGAGCTTCAGTTGACGCCGTTTCCGGCGAAACCGAGCTATTAGTCTGTTGGTATCGGGGGAAACGAAAAATGGAAAACCAGGTTTTCGATTATATCGTGGTGGGCGCGGGATCGGCGGGTTCGGTGCTTGCCAACCGGCTCAGCGCCAATGGCCGACACAGGGTGCTGGTGCTGGAAGCCGGGCGGGCGAGTCATCCCTGGTCGCGGGTTCCGGTCGGCTTCGCTCGTTTGATCGAAAACCCGGCGGCCAACTGGCTGTATTCGTCGGAGCCTGATGCCGGCACCGGGCAGCGCCGTGTGCCGATCCCGCGCGGCAAGCTGCTGGGCGGGTCGTCGTCGATCAACGGCATGGTGTTCGTGCGCGGGCAGTCGCAGGACTATGATACGTGGGCGCAACTGGGGAATCGCGGTTGGAGCTATCGCGACGTGCTGCCGATCTTTCGCGATATGGAAAGCTATCAGGGGGATGCCGACGACGAATATCGCGGGCGCGACGGTCTGCTGAAGGTCACCGAGAGCAATGAAAGCGGTCCGCTGTACGATGCGCTGATAAAGGCGGCCGGTGAGGTCGGCATCCAGTGCACGAAAGACTACAACGGCGCGTCCCAGGATGGCATCGGGATGACGCAGGCAACCATCCGTCGTGGGCGCCGCATGAGCACGGCGGTCTGTTACCTCGATCCCGCACGCAGCCGTCCGAACCTGGTTATTCAGGCCAATGCGTTGACGGAAGCGTTGCTGCTGGAGGGCAAGCGATGCATTGGCGTGCGGTACACGCTGAATGGGCAGTCACAGGAGGCGCGTGCGAACCGGGAGGTGATCATCAGTGGTGGGTCGATCAATTCGCCGCAGTTGCTGGAACTGTCGGGGATTGGTCAGCCGGAATTGCTGCAGAGCCTGGGGATCGAGGTCCGGCACGCGTTGAAGGGGGTCGGGGAGAATCTGCGGGACCATTACGCACCGCGGATGAAGTGGACGGTCTCGCCGGGGTTGGGCATGACCTATAATGACAAGGCGCGCGGGCTGGGGCTGGTTTGGCAGGCGCTGAGATTCGGTTTGACCCATAAGGGGCTGCTGGGCCTGCCCGCCTCGCCGCTTAGAGCCTATGTCCGCACGCGGGCTGGGCTGGACGCGCCGGATGCGGGGATTTCCTTCGTGCCGTTCCTGGTGGCGCCGAATTTTCAGTTGGCGAAACAATCGGGGATTACCGCGATCATGCACATCCTGCGGTCGGAGAGCCTCGGCAGTATTCATGTGGCTTCGAAATCGGCGAACCGGCCGCCGGAGATTCGTTTCAATTTCCTGAGTTCTCAGCTTGATCGGGACGTTACGCTGGAGGCGATGCGTATTACGCGGCGAATCATGATGGCGCCGGCCATGCAGGGCATTGCGACCGGCGAGATTGCGCCGGGGGGCGACATGCAGTCCGATGACGCGTTGCTTGACTGGACGCGGAACAATGCGGAAACCGCGTATCATCCCGTGGGTACCTGCAAGATGGGATCGGACCCGATGGCGGTGGTCGATGAGCAGCTTCGGGTGCATGGCATGGAGGGTTTGCGGGTGGCCGATGCGTCGATCATGCCGACGCTGACGTCGGGCAATACCAATGCGCCGTCGATCATGATTGGGGAGAAGGCATCGCGGATGGTGCTGGCCGCGGCGGCGTAGGCGGTTTGTTGACTATGGCGGCGACCCGTTTCAGGCTCGTCCTCGATCGAACGCATTCAGGAAGGAAAAATCCATGTCCGCCGCGACACAGATAACCAATCTCCGCGAGAACAAGCACGGTTTTTCGCCGCAGGAATGGGAGGCCAGGCTTGATCTGGCTGCTGCCTATCGCCTGGCTGCGCGGTTTGGCTGGCACGATATGCTGGGCAACCATTTCTCGCTGCGCGTGCCCGGAACGACCGATCAGTACCTGATCAATCCGTTGGGCCTGTTCTTTGAGGAAATCACTGCATCTTCGCTGGTGAAGCTGGATACGAAGGGGAATATTCTCAGCGACAGTCCGCATGGCATCAACAAGGCCGGTGAGGTCATCCACGGGGCGGTCCTTGCCGCTCGGCCGGACATCGCTTCGGTGATGCATCTGCATTCGTCCGCCGGCGCCGGGATTTCCGCGCAAAAGGACGGGTTGCTGCCGATTTCCCAGAACGCGCTGATCCTGATGAGCCGCGTCCGCTACCACGACTATGAAGGCCCCGCGAGCGACGATGATGAACGCCGCCGCCTGGTGCGTGACATCGCCGACGGCAGCATCCT
>DATAZJ010000303.1:0-13299 GCA_036272115.1 Rhodopila sp.
CGGCTCGATCTTGATCACGTCCGCACCCCAGTCCGCCAGTTGGCGAACCGCGGTCGGACCGGCGCGGTGGGCGGTCAGATCCAGTACGAACAGACCCTTCAGCGGAAGATCAGCCATCGTCCTATGCCCGCCCCGTCGCCGCATCCCACCACGGACAGACACCATCCATCCGCTGATAGTTGCCGTCGATCACGTGCAGCGGCTCCCGCGTCCCATCCGCGGCGGCTTTCAGGCGCATATCGCGGGCCTTCTGCCGCTGATCCGCCGGCAGCCAGGCCCGGTCATGCCCCCACAGGCTGGGACCGACGGTCACCTCGGTAGGTGTCCAGTTGCCCGGCGTCACCTCTTTGCCGCCCCAGCCATATTCCAGCATGAAGCCGCCCGGCGAGCGCAGATAGTACGACGTCACCGCGTCGTTCGGATGCCGCCCCAGCGTCGTCGCGATCCGCTCCGGCTCGCCCAGCGCGATATCATACCCCTGTCCGACATCGTCCAGTGAGAACAGTTCCACCATCAGATGATGCAGATCCTGCTTGCCGGTTTCGATCAGCGCCACCGAGTGATGCCGAGCATTGGTGTGCAGGAAATACGCCCGGAATGGCGTGGAGATGTAGTCGCTGACGCCAAACCCCAGCAGGTCTTTGTAGAACCCCAGCAGGTCGTCGATGTTTTTGACGTGGAACACCACGTGCCCCATGCCCAGCGCGCCGGTGCGGAAGCCCGAGATCGATCGTCCCGGCCGGAACGGTTCGCTGGCGATGGCGGCACCGTGGAATGCCTCCAGATGATTGCCACCCGGGTCCTGGAAGCTGATCAGTTCCTTGACGAAGCGCTGGTCCGCCAGCGATTTCGGCTCATGCCGCACGGCGACGCCTGCTGCGTCCAGCCTGGCCGCCAGGGCCTGCAAGGCCGCCGCGTCGGCGACTTCGAACCCGAAATAGCGCTCGCCGTCGCCCAGCGACCGATCAACGACCAGCCGTTGCGACCGATCGTCCATGCGGAACGCGCGGGTGGTGTTGCCGCGCTCGATCATCTGCATGCCAAGCCAATCGGTGGCGAAGGATGTCCAGTCGGACAGGTCCGACGCGCCTACGCCCATGTAGCCCAGCCCACGGATTTCCATGATTGTTCCTCCTGTTCCCGGCGTCCTTGGCCCGCGTTCGGGCCCCGCGTTCAGCCCTGGTACCTTAGCACCGGGCATCGCCCGCGCAATGCCGCGCGGATCCACCGGGTCCACCCGGCCCGCCGTGCGCCGGATTCAAACTGAATGAGGCATGGGCGTTCAGTCATCGCCCGTCCCGTTTCACCTCCCCCGGTCCGAACGAAGAATCGATCCGCTGCTGACGTGAACTTGTTCGCGACGGGCATATTTCAGCGCCAAAGGCATCACATCTTACGTGTGGAGAATTGATGGGGGGCGACGTTGGCGTTATCGCGACCGAACAGGTTCAGCCGCCGTCAACTGGCAACACTCGCCGCGGCGGGCTTGCTGGCGCGGTGCGCGAGTGTCCCACACGTCGACGGGCTGACGCCCCGCGACGTCGCTCTGCGCGGCCACCCGGCCAGGCCCGATGCGCCGGCCGTCAGCGACACAGATGCCTTGCAGCAGCAGTACGATCTTCAGCGCGGGCTGTCGGACAGCCCGATTGTCTTCGGCAATGCGGTCACTCTGCTGCCCAGTGGCGCGGACGCATTCCAGTCCATCTTCGAGGCCATCGGCGGCGCTCGCGACTGCATCAATCTGGAATACTTCATCCTGGCCGATGTCCAATCCAACGGCCTGCATCTTTCTGATCTGCTGCTGGACCGGCTGCGGGCCGGAGTGAAAGTGAATATGATTTACGATTCCTTCGGGTCGAAGGACACGCCGGGGACGTTCTTCGACGCCCTGCGGGCAGCCGGTGCGAAGGTGGTCGAGTTCAATCCGATCAACCCGCTCGCGACCAGGACCGGTTGGTCGCCGAACGATCGCGATCACCGCAAGATCACCGTCGTGGACGGACGGATCGGCTTCACCGGCGGGATCAATATGGACAAGGTTTACGAAAACCCGCCATCCGCCGGCGTGCCAGCCGATGGCAATACCAGCCACGCTTACTGGCGCGACACCGCTGTTCGCATCGAAGGTCCGGCGGTGGCCGACCTCCAACGGCTGTTTTTCGAAACATGGAAGGCCCAGAAGGCGCCCCCCGCCGACGCCGCTGACTATTTTCCCCAATTGGCGCGACAAGGTGTCCAGACCGTCCGCATCATCGGCAGTTCACCGGGTCGCAGCGAGCCTCTCTACTACGCTTCCCTGCTAACCGCGGCACGCAGCGCGCGCCGGCGGGTCTGGCTGTGCAGCGGCTATTTCCTGCCACCCCACCAGGAGCGTAAGGAACTCGCCAGGATCGCCCGCTCCGGCACCGATGTCCGGATCGTCGCGCCAGCGTTCAGCGACGTGCAGAGCGCGGTCTATGCCGCCCGAGCGGCCTATGGCGATCTGCTGGAAGCCGGCGCTCGGATTTATGAGGTAACCGACGCCGTCGTCCACGCCAAGCTGGCGGTCGTCGACGACACCTGGACCATGGTCGGCTCGTCCAACCTCGATCGGCGCAGCGTCGTGTTCAACAACGAGGTCGATGCCGTCGTCCTGGGCCACGATACGGCCGGACAGGTCGAAGCTGTGATGCTGCGCTATATGCAGGATGCCCGTCAGGTCAGCCTGGCGAAATGGAACCACCGTTCGCTCCAGGAGCGGATGCGGGAGCTCGAGGCGCGGGTTTGGCAGTACTGGATGTGACCCCCCGCTTGACCGCACACGCGCGGTTTGACCAAACTCCGGTGAACGGGATCGTCCAAGGGCAGAGGCCATGCGTCGGCTGAAAGCCTCTGGCGACCCGACGTGTAGACAGCGACACCATGAAAGGGAGTGCGATGCCTCAGGTAACGCTGACGGTTAACGGCAAGCAGCACACGGTAGAGGTCGAGGGACGCACCCTGCTGGTCGAATTGCTGCGGGAAAAGCTCAGTCTCACCGGCACCCATGTCGGCTGCGACACCAGCCAGTGCGGCGCCTGCGTGGTGCATGTGGACGGGGTATCGGTGAAAGCATGCACCCAGCTCGCGCTGCAGGCCGACGGCACCGACGTCATCACCATCGAGGGCCTGGCGGAGGCAGACGGCACCCTGCACCCGATGCAGGAAATGTTTCGGGAACATCACGCGCTGCAATGTGGCTTCTGTACCCCCGGCATGGTCATGACCGCCATCGACCTTGTGCAATCGCATCCCGGCGGCCTTTCGGAGAAGGAAATCCGTGAAGGCCTGGAGGGCAATCTGTGCCGTTGCACCGGATACCATAACATTGTGAAGGCGATCGCCGCCGCACATCCGTTGATGCACGCCAAAGCGGCCGAATAAAGCGCCGCCTCTACCGGGGAGTACTCCATCATGGGCTTCGAGGGCATCGGCGCATCCGTTCGTCGGAAAGAGGATGTGCGTTTTCTCAGCGGCAAGGGCAATTACACCGACGACATTAACCGCCCCGGCCAGCTTTACGCGGTGATCCGCCGGTCCGACCGGCCGCACGCCACCATCAACGGCGTCGACATCGCCGCCGCCAGCGCCGCACCCGGCGTGGTGCGGGTGTTTGTCGGCGCCGACCTGGCGGCCGAGGCAATCGGCGGCCTGCCGTGCGGCTGGCAGATCCACAGCAAGGACGGCTCACCCATGGCCGAACCGCCGCATCCGGTGCTGGCGGTGGGCAAGGTGCGCCATGTCGGCGACCCGGTCGCTGTGGTAATCGCGGAGTCCAAGCAGGCAGCAAAGAACGCCGCTGAACTGATCGACATCGACTACACCGACCTGCCGGCGGTGGCGAACCTCACAAGCGCGGTCGCCGCCGGCGCGGTGGAGGTGCATGACGGCGTCGCCGGCAACCTCTGCTACGACTGGGTGATCGGCGACAAGGCCGTGGTGGACGGCGTGTTCGCCGGCGCCGCGCATGTGGTGAAACTCGACCTGGTCAACAACCGGCTGATCCCGAACGCGATGGAACCGCGCGTGGCGATCGGCGATTTCGATACATCGTCGGGCGATTTCACGCTGTATACCACAAGCCAGAATCCGCATGTGATCCGGCTGCTGATGGGCGCCTTCGTGCTGCACATTCCGGAGAACAAGCTGCGGGTGGTGGCGCCGGACGTCGGCGGCGGCTTTGGCTCGAAGATTTATCACTACGCGGAAGAAGCGATCGTCACCTGGGCGGCGGGCAAGGTGCGCCGCCCGGTGAAGTGGACCTGCGAGCGCGGCGAAAGTTTCATGTCGGATGCGCATGGGCGCGATCATGTCAGCACCGCCGAGATGGCGGTGGACGCCGACGGAACGTTCCTCGGCCTGCGCATCACAACGCTGGCGAACATGGGCGCATATCTTTCCACCTTCGCGCCCGCGGTGCCGACTTATCTTTACGCGACGCTGCTGGCGGGCGTTTACAAAACCCCGGTGATCTACTGCAACGTCAAGGCAGTGTTCACCAACACGGTGCCGGTGGATGCCTATCGCGGCGCTGGGCGGCCGGAAGCGACGTTCCTGCTGGAGCGGCTGGTCGATGTGATCGCGCACGATACCGGTATCGACAAGCTGGAACTGCGGCGAAAGAACTTCATTCCGGCTGACGCATTCCCCTACCAGACGCCGGTGGCGCTGCAATACGACAGCGGCGATTACCAGACGACCCTGAATGTCGCGTTGACGAACGCCGGCTGGGATGGCTTCGAAGCCCGCCGTGCCGCTGCAAAGGCACGCGGCAAGCTGCGCGGGATCGGGATCTCAACCTATGTGGAGGCGTGCGGCATCGCGCCGTCGGCTGTGGTTGGATCGCTGGGCGCCAGAGCCGGGCTGTATGAATGCGCCGAAATCCGCGTCCATCCCACTGGCAGCGTAACGGTGTTCACCGGCACTCACAGCCACGGCCAGGGCCACGAAACAACACTGGCGCAGTTGGTCGTCAGCCAGTTGGGCGTGCCGTTCGACCAGATAGAGGTCGTCCATGGCGACACGTCGAAAATCCCGTTCGGCATGGGCACGTACGGCAGCCGTTCGCTGGCCGTCGGTGGGTCGGCCATGGTCAAGGCGATGGACAAGGTGATCGCAAAGGGCAAGAAGATCGCCGCCCACCTGATGGAAGCCGCGGTCGAGGACATCGAATTCAAGGACAACACATTCACCGTCGCCGGCACCGACAAGTCGAAGACGCTGACCGATATTTCGCTGGCCGCCTATGTCCCGCACAACTATCCGATCGAGGAACTGGAACCCGGACTAGACGAGACCGCATTCTACGATCCGAAGAACTTCACCTTCCCCGGCGGCTGCCACATCGCCGAGATCGAAATCGACCCGGACACCGGTGTGGTGGAAATGGTCAACTTCACCGCGGTGGACGATGTCGGCCGGGTGGTGAACCCGATGATCGTCGAGGGCCAGGTGCAGGGCGGCGTCGCCCAGGGGATCGGGCAGGCGCTGCTGGAATCGGCGATCTACGACCCCAGCGGCCAGCTTCTGTCCGGCTCGTTCATGGACTACACGATGCCGCGGGCGAACGACATTCCAAGCATGTCGGTGGCTACCGAAAACACCATGTGTACCCACAACCCGCTCGGTTCAAAAGGCTGCGGCGAGGTAGGCGCAATCGGGTCTCCGCCGGCGGTGATCAACGCTGTGGTGGACGCGCTGAAGGATTATGGCGTGAGGCATCTGGACATGCCGGCAACCGGAGCCAAGCTCTGGTCTATCATCCAGGCCGCGACGCCCCGCATGGCAGCGGAATAACCCAGGGCAAAAGGAAAATTGACGATGTACGATTTCGCATATCAGAAGCCCAGCAGCCTGGCGGACGCGGTGAAGGTGCTGTCCGGCGATCCAGACGCCAAGGCGCTGGCTGGTGGCCAGACGTTCATTCCGGTGCTGAAGCAGCGGCTAAACAAGCCGTCGACGGTGGTGGACCTTTCGAAACTCGGGCTGTCCGGCATCACGGTCTCCGGTGACAAGGTCACGATCGGCGCAATGACGCGGCATGCCGACATCGCCGCGAATGCCGACATCAAGGCGAAAATCCCGGGTCTCGCTCATCAGGCCTCGCTGATCGGTGACGAGGCGGTGCGTCATCGCGGCACGATGGGCGGATCGTTGGCCAACAACGATCCGGCGGCATGCTATCCGTCCGCTCTGCTGGCACTGGGCGGCACGATCAAGACCGACCGCCGGTCGATCGCCGCCGATGATTTCTTCCAGGGCATGTTTACCACGGCGCTGGAGCAGGGTGAGATCATTACCTCGATCGAACTGCCGATCCCCGAGAAGTCGGCCTACGAGAAGTTCCGCAACCCCGCCTCCCGCTACGCCATTGTCGGCGTGTTCGTGGCGAAGTTTGCATCCGGCGTTCGGTTGGCGATCACCGGCGCAGGCCAAGGGGGCGTATTCCGGCATACCGAGATGGAAAAGGCGTTGTCGGCCAACTTCTCCCCGGACGCGATCAACGGGATCGTCACGTCACCGGATGATCTGAACAGCGATATCCACGCCAGCGCCGAATACCGGGCGCACCTGATCGGGGTGGTATCCAAGCGAGCCGTCGTCAAGGCGGCTTAGGCTGGCCAGAGTCGACGCGACAGGCATTTTCCAGCGAGAGTACCGCACATAGACACAGTGCTGGACCGGCAAAGGACCGCAGAGCGCTTTCTGTGACAGGGAAGACCGGCGGGAGGGTTAGCACGGGTTCGGTGGACTGCGGGTTAGCCCCCGTGACCGGCGGTAGCCTCGCCCATTAGGACATCGTCTTCAGCTTGCGGATGCTACCGGGCCGCTGCCGGCCGACCGTCCGATCAGAACTGTGCACAAGATGCCGCGTCGCGCGGGCACGCGCGTCCGCTCTTTGGAAGTCCTGGGCTGCGCCGATTCCCTCGACCAGACAAACCGCTCCATACCAACGCAATGGAATTCTTTGAGGTGCGGTCGGACGACACCACCACCACCGGCCGCTCCGAGAAACTGACTGACTATGCCGCGCTGGCCTTCCTGCGCTGCCAGGTGCTCTTGGAGCAGATCTCGGTTGGCACCACGCTGTTGATCCGTGATCCAGTCACCCCTGACCGTCAGCGCGCACTTCGACGGTGACCTGCTTTTGCCCGGCCTCGAGATCGTGCTGCCGCTCGCCGCATTCTGTCGGGGCCTAGCCTCCCAACCAAGGCCAGCACCAGATTTCTTGCGATCCGCCCCGACAAGCCTACGATGCCGCATGGCCGCCTCGCCCACATCATGGATAGTTGATCTCACGCCGCTGGTCGCCTCGCCCGGCGCCGCAACCTTGCCCTATTTCGACCCCGCGTTCCCAGATCGACAGTTGATCCTCCACGCCGCCCGCCCCACAGCTTGGCACCCTGGCCTGCCCGTCCTGTTCGTCCACCACGGCGTGGCCCGCAATGGCCGCGACTACCGCGACTACTGGCTGCCGCACGCCGACACCGCCAACATTCTCGTCATCGCCATCGAGTTTCCCGAAGCCAGTTTTCCGGAATACCTCTGGTACAATTTCGGCAACCTGCACGCCGCCGACGGTACCCCCAACCCGCGCGAGCAATGGACATTTGGCATCGACACACGGCTGTTCCAGGCCCTGCGGGACCAGGGGATGACTACCACGCAGCGCCACGGTCTGTTCGGTCATTCGGCCGGCGGGCAATACGTCCATCGGATGCTGTCGTTCGGCTATCGTCAGCACGTGGCCGTCGCGGTCAGCGCCAACGCGGGCACCTATGCGATGCCAGACCTCGGGGTCGATTGGCCTTGGGGCCTCGGGGCCACGGATGTCACCCGTGACGACTTGTGCAACCTGCTGGCCTTCCCGCTGACCGTCATGGCCGGCACCGCCGACATCAAAACCACCGGCCGCTTCTTCCCCAAGGGCCCGAAGTCGCTGAAACAGGGCGCGACGCGGCATGCAAGGGCACATACTTATGTACGCATCGGACGGGAGGCGGCAGAGCGTCTCGGCATCACGATGGCCTGGACCGTCATCGATGTGCCGGATGTCGGGCATGACGGACGGCGCATGTCCGACGCCGCCGCGCCACTGATCGCTGCGGCGCTTCACCGCGCCGTGTGATGCCCCCCTTGGATTGGTACCGGTTTACGGCCTAACCTCCCAAACCTAAAAAACACGGGGGCCTGAACGGATGAAGCGACGGAACGTACTCAAGGGCGCTGCCGCGGTCTCCGCCGTGCTCGCCGCGCCGCGGATCAGCCGCGCGGAAGGGCCGAAAACGGTAAATTTCGCCCCGCAGGCCGACTTGGCGTCGATCGATCCGGTCTGGACCACCGCCGATGTCACCCGCAACTACTCGCTGGCGGTGTTCGATACGCTGTATGGCTACGATGCCCAGTTCCAGGTGCAGCCCCAGATGGTCGAGGGCCACAAGGTCGAGGACGACGGCAAGACCTGGGAACTGACGCTACGTGACGGGCTGGGTTTCCACGACGGACAAAAGGTCCTGGCTAGCGACTGCGTCGCCAGCATCCAGCGCTTCGCCAAGCGCGATCCATTCGGCCAGGCCCTGTTCAAGCGGGTGCAGGAGATCTCCGCCCCGTCCGACTCGGTGATCCGCTTCCGCCTCGACAAGCCATTCCCGCTGCTGCGCACCGCCTTGGCCCAGGTTTATTGCGCCATCATGCCGACGCGGCTGGCGCAAACCGACCCGTTCAAGCAGATCCCGGAGGCGATCGGCAGCGGTCCGTTCAAGTTCGTGGCCGATGAGCGCATTCCCGGTTCCCGCACCGTGTTCGCCAAGAACGCCGCCTATGTGCCGCGCAAGGACGGAGTCGCGAGCTTCAATGCCGGTCCGAAGATCGTCAACGTCGATCGGGTCGTATGGAATTTCATTCCCGACCCCGCCACGGCATCCGCCGCCTTGCATCAGGGCGAGGTTGACTGGTGGGAAAACCCCTCGCTGGACCTGTTGCCGCAGATCAAGACCTTCAAGAGCATCGTGGTCACAGTGAAGGACCGCACCGGAGAACTGGGCTGCCTACGGTTCAACCAGTTGCATCCGCCGTTTGATAATGCCGCGATCCGCCGCGTGGTCGTTGCCGCGATGGACCAGAAAGAGGTCATGGAAGGCGTGGCCGGCGCGGAACCGTCACTCTACAAAACTGACATCGGCATTTTCGTGCCGGGAACGCCGATGGCGAGCACCGCCGGAGTCGAAGTTACCCGCGGCCCCAAGGATTATGCCAAGCTGAAGAAGGACCTAGCCGCGGCTGGGTACAACGGTGAGAAGATCGTCGTCCTCGCCGCTTCCAATTTTCCGACCATCTGGGCCGAGGCGCAGGTCGCCAATGATATCCTGACCAAGACCGGCTTCAACGTCGATCTGCAGGCGCTCGACTGGGGAACGGTCGTGCAGCGCCGCGCCAGCCGTGAACCGGTCGACAAGGGCGGCTGGAACATTTTCTACACGTATCTCGGCGGCTTTGGTAACATCTCCCCCGCGCCGAATATCGCGATCCGGGGCAATGGTACATCGGCTTGGTTCGGCTGGCCGTCCAACCCCAAGATCGAGGAACTTTACAGTTCCTGGTTCGAGGCACCGGATCAGGCGACGCAGCAGAAAATTTGCGAGGCGATGCAAATTGCGTTCTGGCAAAATCCTACCTACGCTCCGCTCGGGATGTACGATCAGCCGACGGCATTCCAGGGCTACATGCATGACATCCACGATGGCTGGCCACAGTTCTATGGGTTGAAGAAGGCAATTTAGCCGCCCATGACATTTTCCGCTGCGTCTGCTCCCGACTCGCTGCTGGCGATCCGAGACCACTATCTCGGGCCAAGCCTGCTCGCGCCGTTCGCGGATGACATGGCGCGGCGGCTGTCCCGCATCAGTATCGGGCCGCTGCTGGAAACGTCGGCCGATACCGGCGTGCTCACTCAGGCGATCGCATCCGCAGTGTCGGTCGGGCTGACCATCGTCGCCACCGATCCGTGCCTCGAAATGATCGAGCATGCCTCGACCAAGCCGGGCATGGCGCGGGTCAACTGGCAGACGGCCGATCCGCATGCCCTGCCATTCAAGGATGCGACGTTCGGCATCGTGACCTCGCACTTCAGCGTCGCCAGCATGCCCGACCGCATCCAATTGTTCCAGGAAGCCAGGAGGGTCATGAAGCAAGGTGGCCGCTTCGTTTTCAGCGTGCCGGGGCCTCTGCGCCACAACCCGGCCGCCGACTGCCTGCAAGACGTGATGGAGGCATTGTTTCCAACCGACCCGCCCGGGTTCGTGGCGCACGTGTTTCATGGCTACTCCGACAACGAAGCGGTCGATGACGACCTGACGGCCGCGGGTTTCACCGACGCCATCTACACGACGGTCGCGCTGCCCTATGCGGTGGCGTCCGCTCGGGATGTCGCGATGGGTTATTGCCGTGGCACGCCGCTCCGGATGGAAATCGAGGCGCGCGCGCCGGGCGAGACCGAACGAGTGACCCAGGCGGCCACGGCGGCGCTTGAGCGCCGGTTCGGCACGGGCCCGATCAACACCACCATGCGCGCGCATGTTGTGTCCGCCGCGGGATGAGTGGTGTCGTCGTGATCGGCGGTGGCGTAGTTGGCATCGTCAGCGCCATTGAACTGCTCCGCGGCGGCCATGAGGTCACCATCGTTGAACCCGGCACTCCCGGCGGCGAACAGGCCGCCAGCTACGGCAACGGCACACTGCTCAACCCCAGTTCGGTCGTTCCGATGTCCTCGCCGGGGCTATGGAAGAAGGTTCCCGGCTTTTTGCTGGATCCCCTGGGTCCACTGACCATACGCTGGTCCTATCTGCCACGCCTGCTGCCCTGGCTGCGGCGCTTCGTCCAGGCCGGGTCCACCGCGGCGAAAGTCGCTGCCACCGGACGCGCCTTGCAGCCGCTGCTGGCGAATGCCCCGGCGCTGCATCGTGCGCTTGCCGAGCAAGCCGGTGTGGGCGATCTGATCACCCGGCATGGCGTCCTGTTTGCCTTCCCCGATCGCTCGGCGTTCGAAGCGGAGGCCTTGTCGTGGAAAGTGCGTCGCGACAACGGCGTGAAATGGCTGGAACTGGACGCCGACGAATTGCGCCAGCGTGAACCGTCGCTGGACCGGCACTATACATTCGCCGTTTTGATCGAAGAGAACGGCCAGTGCCGCGATCCCGGTGCCTATGTCGCGGCTCTGGCCGCCCACGCGGTAGCGCAAGGGGCGGAAATAATCCGGTCCGGTGCGACGGGGTTCCGGATTGAGGCCGGTCGGCTGCGCGCGGTGACCACGCGCGACGGCGAGGTCGCGTGCGACAAGGCCGTGATAGCTGCCGGGGCGTGGTCGAAGGTGCTGGCCGCGGCGGCCGGCGACAAGGTGATATTGGAAACCGAGCGCGGATACCATGCCGTGATCGCCGATCCGGGGATCGAGCCGCGCTATCCGATGATGCCGAGCGATGGAAAGATGGCATGCGTCATGACACCGGCCGGACTGCGGCTGGCTGGACAGGTGGAACTGGCGGGACTGGAGGCGGCGCCGAACTGGAAGCGAGCCGAGGTTCTGCTTGCCTTTGCGCGCAGGGTCTATCCGGGGCTGCCGGCTGATCTGCCGCCGGAACGGGTGAAACTATGGATGGGCCATCGGCCCTCGACACCGGATGGGCTGCCATACCTTGGCCTGGCGTCAGGGTGCGCGGATATCGTGCATGCCTTCGGACATGGCCATGTCGGACTGACAGCAGCCGCGACCTCGGGCAAGGTCGTGGCCGCCCTGGTCGCCGGAGGGAAACCGCCCTTCGATCTGGCGCCATACGCAGTGACGCGGTTCCGGTAGCACATGGGTCAAACTGACTCAATATCACCTGGGATGAATCGCACCGCTTCTGCCTGGCATCGGAGTGCCAACCGGCAGGTCGAAAAGACCCGTCCGCTATCCAGCATGCGGCCGGTGCGATCCCGGACGTCTTCAAGGAAATCGTGGTAATAAGTCACCGGCAGTGTGCTGCAATTCTGATAACGCGTCCGCTGCCCGTTCGATACGAACATGTGGTTGCCGCCCGCCCTGCCCTCGATATCCAGATTTTTCCGCAGTTCCAGCGTGCCCTCGGTCCCGACCAGAAACAGCCGTCCGTCGCCCCAGTCCGACAGGCCATCTGGTGTGAACCAGTCGAGCCGCATTGTTCCCATCATCGTTTCGCTGCGCAGGGTGATTTCGGCAAAATCCTCGAAGCCCGGTGGCGGTGTGCCGAAACATCCAATTGTGCTTGCAGCGATCGTCGCATCGGTCACCTCGGCAAACGCAAGGAACAGATCGATCGAGTGAACGCCGATATCGTTGATGATCCCGCCATATGCCTCCCGTTCAAAGAACCAAGCGGGCCGCAGCGCCCGGTTCAACCGGTGCGGCGCCAGGCTGGTCAGGCTGATCAGCCTGCCCAGTTCGCCAGACCGAGCCACTTGCAACGCCGCCTGTGTCGAAGGCGAGGTCAACCGGCCCAAGGAGACCGACCAGATCCGCCCGGTTTCGCTCACAGCCGCCTCGACAGCGGTCAGTTGCTCCGGCGTCGTCACGCCGGGCTTGTCGACCATGACGTCCTTGCCATGGCGCATCGCCTCAATCGCTAATGCGGCCCGATCGCGTGGTACCGAACCCAGTACGACAAAGCCGACGGATGGATCGTCGAGCAATCGGTCCCGCGACACCGCCGGCACGTCTGGAAAGCGCTTACGAAAGCCTTCCAGCACGCGCGGATCCGTGGTTTCCGGATCGTGGCCGATACAGACTGCGCCGGCAGCAAGCAGACCAGCCGTCAGATCGTAGACGTGGCGATGATCCAGGCCGACGACAGCGAAACGTGACATTCCGATCTCTCCCTTAATCCGTCGAACAGGATCACTTCTGTTCGGAAAGGTCCATCTGGCCGGGTATGCCGCTCGCTACCGCCAGCACTCGACGATGATACCCTGCGCCAACCGGCGCAGGATTGGGTCGTGACCGAACCGATGCTCGACCTTGGCCATATCGATCGCACCCTGGTGTTCCGGGATCAACACTGCCGCGAAATCCAGGTCCGAATCACCGGTCGGAGCCACCATCATGTCCCGGTCCATCCGCATCATCGCCGCACCCGTCGCCGCAGCAAAATCATCTGGGCTGACGCACCGGCCATGCGCCACCGCCGACACAATGAACAGCAGCGCTAATACGCCGGGGCTACCCCACCTGCCTCTGCGACGCATGCTCTTCTCCCCCAAACCCGAACC
>DATAZJ010000304.1:0-3679 GCA_036272115.1 Rhodopila sp.
GAACTCGACACAGTCCTCGAACCGCTTTTCCGCCCGAGCGCCGTAATCGCGGTAGAACGTTCCACCTTCGCCATCCGCGCCATAGTAATAGGACCGGTAGCGTGGTGCCGAATAGCATCTCAGTCCGGAAGCGCCCGCAACATCGGCAACCCGTTCGGCGATAGCTATGTCACCGTCGCCACCGATTTCGAAGTCGTATCCAAGTTCGACAACCGTGGTCGATCCGGACTTGGCCAATTCAGCAAATGCACATTGCGCGGCCGCGACCTGCGCGTCGGCGTCAGACGCGCGGCGCACTTCCGGCAGCACCGTATATAATACGTGGTAGTTCGTAGCAACCGGCACTCCAACGGGTGCCTGGCTCTCTTCCATATATCCCTTGGTAAAAAGAGTGTCCGTCACATGCAGATGACTATTGACCAGACCTGGAATCACCAGGCGCCCAGTTGCATCTATCGTTTCGTCGACCGCTCCGTCATAATCCTGGCCGACAAATTCGATGATATCATCGTTAACGATAACCTTTCCTGCGTTCATAAGGTAATGCTTCGATCCGTCCCAGGCGATAACGCTGCCGTTAATGATACCCTTTCGCATGAAACAGTTCTCTCTGAAATTGCGTGAATTCACGCAGGACCAACGTAGCTTATAGTGCGGTTGCCATCACGAAGAGCCTCCGACTCTTATTCCTATTCCACAACAAGAAAGAGGCTTCGCAGTGATGCTGTAGCTAAATCGATATACAGTATCCCTGAGAGCATGCAGCCGTGATAGCAAATATTTGCGCCAATATAGGGTTTCGTCAGCGTTCGGAGTGGGCCTTGGTGAACGCGCTGGCCGAGATGTATGGGACCGGCTCAAGATCGGGGGTGCGCACTCGAACCGGGTAAATTTCGAGTCTGTTTCTTGACCTGGAGTGGACGCGTGGCCTGGATCTTACGGTTGGTAAAACCGGCGCTGAGGGCGACCGCCAGACCACAGACGTGATGGAGATCAACACGCCCGATGATCTCAGTGATATCGCCGACGTGGTTTTAAGCGTTGCCGAAGCGAAGCTGCTGCTGGCGGGGGTCCAACGGGACCTCGTCGCCGCTCAGGCCAGAGCCCACGCCGTTCGGCGGGCCGAAGACCCGATGTGGCCGCGGCGTAAACGCCGTCCTGATGGTAGTTGCCCCTTGTCCTACCAGGGCACCGTCAGCGCGGCGGGGGCACTCTGGCGGCCGACCAGGCCGGCGACGGCGAGGAAGGCCAGCAGATACGGCAGCATGATCAGTAGCGCGACGGGAACGTTCACCCCCATCGCCGGAAGCTGGAACTGCAGCGCGGTGGCGGCGCCGAACAGCAGGCAGGCACCGATGGTCCGGCCGATTTTCCAATTGCCGAAGATCACGGCGGCGATCGCCAGGTAGCCGGCGCCACGGGTCATGCCCTCGGTGAAGGTGTGGATATCGCCGATCGACAGGAAAGTGCCGCCCAGCGCCGACATCAGGCCGGCGAAAATGACCGCGCCGTAGCGGATGCCGCGCACCGACAGGCCGGACTTGTCGACCGCTCGCGGTTCCATGCCGGCGGCATGGATGGCAAGACCAACCGCGGTGAAGCGCATGACAAGGGCGGTCAGCAGCGCGAGAAAAAGGCCGAGATAGACGATCCAGACCTGCACGAAAATCGCCTGGCCGATCACCGGAATCGACCCCAGCAGCGGCGGCGACCACTGCCCGAAGCCGGGGATCTGGTCGGAGGAACGCTCGCCGAAAATCTCCCGGTACGCCAGGGTGGTGGCGCCCAGCACCAGGATGTTGATGCCGATGCCGCTGACGATCTGGTTGGCGCGCAGCGTGTTGCTCAGCCAGGCTTGCAGCAACGCGACCGGCAGCACGGCGATCAGGCCGAAGGCGAGGCCCAGCATGGGCTGGCCGGTGGCCCAGGACCCGAGGGCGCCGGCGAAGGCGCCCGTCAGCATCATGCCCTCGATACTCATGTTCAGTACGCCGGCGCGTTCACTGACCAGTTCGCCGACCGCGCCCATCAGCAGCGGCGCGGCAAGGCGGATCGACGACCCGACAAAGACGGCGGCGTTTTCGGCGCTGATCATCGGTTGGTCCTTTGACGTTCGATCCAGAAGACGGCGCCGGCGAGGCTGACGACGATGATCCCCTGGATGATCTGGACGACGGCGGACGGCACGGAGGCCTCGATCTCCATGGAGATGCCGCCCGACCGCAGGAAGCCGAACAGCAGCGCGGCGGCGATGACACCGGTGACGGACCCGCGGGCGAGCAGGCCGACGACAAGGCCGTCGAAGCCATAGCCGGACGAAAACCCGTCTTTCAGCACGGTCTGGTCCCCTTGCAGCATGATCGCTCCGGCCAGACCGCCGAACGCCCCGGCGACCAGCATCGCGGTGACCATATAGGCGTCGGTGGCGATGCCGGCGCGCCGAGCGGCGATGGGGTTCAGGCCGATGGCGCGTAGCCGCATGCCGATGGTGCCGCGGGTCAGGGCGATGGCGATGACGACGGCCAGCAGCAGCGTCAGCGGCAGGCCGATGTTGAGCGGCAGCGATGGGTCGCCGGAAATCAGCGGCAGTTGCGTGCTGTCCGGGATGGGCAGGGATTCCGGCAGGGTGGCGGAATTGGTCATCGGCTGACGCAGCAAATCGCTGGATTGGACAGACCAATACACGCACCAGATGGCGATGAACGACAGCAGCAGCGTGGCGATCACCTCATTGGTGCCGGCTCGGGCTTTCAGGAACCCGGCCAGGCCGCCCCACAGTGCGCCGGCGATGGTGGCGGCGAGCATGGGCAGGATGAACGACAGCCCGAACGGCAAACCGGCAACGTGGCCGTACAGCGCGACGGCGGTGGCGGCGATGCCGCCCATCGCGATCTGGCCCTCGCCCCCCACATTGGTCAGGTTCGCTCGGTTGGCGAAGATGAAGCCGATGCCGACCAGGGCGAAGACGACGCTGCGGTTGACCGAGGCGCCGATCGAATAAGCCGACCCGATGGTGCCGTCCACGAAGGCCGCCAGCGCGTCGGGAATGGACACGCCGATCAGGGCGATCAGCGCCACCCCCAGCAGAATGGCGGCAATGACGGCGCCGATCGAGATGACCAGGCCGGAACGGGCGATCGACGGGCGGGTCAGCGTGGCGCTCATGCGGCTTGTCCCGACATCATGGCGCCAACCCGTTCGCGGTTGGCGGGGTTGGCGGAGCAGGTGCCGACGATGCGGCCGCGGTAGAACACGACGACGCGGTCAGCCACGGCAAGCAACTCGTCCAGTTCGGAGGAGATCAGCAGCACGGCCACACCGCGTTCGCACGCATCGCGAATATGGCTGTAGACCGCCTCGACCGCGCCGACATCGAGGCCGCGGGTGGGCTGCGCGGCGACCAGGAATCGCAGGTCCGGCAAAGTCAGTTCGCGGGCCAGCACGGCCTTCTGCTGGTTGCCGCCCGACAGCGAGGAAAACGCGGCATCCGGGCCGGCGGCGCGAACATCGAAGCGCTGCATCAGCGCCTGGGCAGCATCGCGGAAGGCGGCGCGGCGCAGCAGGCCAAAGCGGGAGAACGCGGGCAGACGGCCAAGGAACATGTTCTCGGCGACGCTCATCGCGGTGACGCAGCCGACGGCGTGGCGGTCCTCCGGCACGATGCCGACGCCGGTGGCCG